>JBFFMG010000019.1:0-19923 GCA_041554215.1 Labilibaculum sp. | reverse complement strand
TCTTAATTCCATTACTTCAAGAGCTGCTGGTAGAATGAGTCCTAAAACCACGACACCTAACCAAAATGGGATTGTATATGCACCGCCTAAAAATAATTCAGCAGCTTCAATTTGAGCAGCATTACTAGCCATGAAGCCCATAAACAGGTGAATGATAAAAAACACTTCAATCCCTATCAAAAGCAAATCGATTTTACTGAAAAGCGTTCTCTCAAAATGATCTTTCGACATCCACATGATAGTGGCAGCTCCTGTCGATAATCCTGAGACTAAAAACAATGGGCCAAGTATGGATGTATTCCATAAGGGACGAGCGTTGAATGCGGACAATAAAATTCCAGTATAAATACCTAAAATAACAGATGATACAATCATTATCCATGCCAAGGGCTTACGATATTGATTCACCATTTTTGTAATGTATTCCAGCCATTCTACTTTAAATTTCCAATCGGGAACCACGTCTTTCCAGTAACTAACACACCAAAGGATTGATAATGGAGTGATTAACATCAGAATCCATGCACCCCACGACATTGGAGATTCGATTCTGATTGTTGTATAGAGTTGCCAAAAATAAACCTTGTGCTTTAAGTCTAAGAATAATGCTCCCAAACCTATTATCAAGATAATAGGCACTAAAAAAGTAGCTCTGCGAACTGCTGTAGGCAATTCTTTCTCTCTTCCAAGAATAGTATATAATGCCGCAAAAAACAGGATTCCTGCAGCTAAACCACCTAAAAACAAGTACAATGGAATTTCCCAACCCCAAATCCCTAAAGTAGGATCAATATGTGGGTTCATTCTTCCACTAATCATTATTTCTTCGTTCATAAATTGAATGTTTTTAGATTCCATTCATCAGGCTTGCCCCAGCGCGAGTACTGCCTAACGAATGGAATCTGATAAAAAACTTGAACTCTTACTTAAATCAACAAACTATATTAAATAGTAGACCTGAGGCTTTGTTCCAACCTCTGGTGCCAATACTTTCCAAGTTCTATGTTGTAATAAATGATATACTTTACTCTCTTTATCATCTAAATCGCCAAAATACATGCACTCAGTAGGGCATACAGAAACACATGAAGGCAATTTGCCCTCGGCCAAGCGATGATTACAAAATGTACATTTATCTACAAAACCATCGGGATGTGAATAGCGGGCATTATATGGACAAGATTGTACACAAGCTCCGCAACCAATACATTCATGACGGGTTACCTTAACGATACCTCCTTCTTCGTAATGACTTGCTCCCGTTGGACAACAACGTACACATGGCGAGTTTTTACAGTGATTGCATCGTTCCGAACGCAATTCTATGCTTACTTCAGGAAAAGTACCTTTTGCATTTTCAATTACCCAGTCTCTGCAATACCCAATAGGTACATGATTTTCGTTTTGGCAAGCCACAACGCAATCACTGCATCCTACACATTTTTTTGTGTCAATTACCATTGCATATCTCATGATACTACCTCTCCTTCTGGTTTATTTGTTACAAAACTCACAAAATTACCTCTCATACCGGTTCCGCCCATTACTGGATCCACCATAACATTTGTAATCAATTGAGAGTCACTCATTCCTTTACCATATGATCGCTTCAGTTTCTTATTTGAATGTCCAAATCCGTGAACCATATAAACAGAATCCATTCCAATACGCTCAGTAATTCTAACATTTATTGGAAATTCCGATATCACGCCATCTTGGTTTTTCAACCAAACTTCTTGTCCATTTTCCAAATTATTAGCTGCGGCAATTTTAGGATTTACCCATAAATTATTCTTATCCATCAATTCATTTAAGTTTGGATTATTAGCAGTTCTGCTAAATGTATGCATAGGGGCACGTCCATAATTCAATCTGAAAAATCCTTGCGGTGGTTCCGGATGTGGCGTATAATTTGGCATAGGATCAAATCCTTCCATTTCTAAATCAGAGGAATACAACTCTATCATTCCTGTAGGCGTTCCAAATTCGTAATACTCACCCTCTTCCATAAAAAGTGGCGTTTCACGTTCCATTTTCAAAACCCCTTTTTCATTCATTTCGGCTAAAGAACTGCCAATTTGCTTCAACTGCCAATCGATTACTTCAGCATAACTTTCATACTTGAAATGACTTGAAAGTTTTAATTTTTTTGACAATTTTCGTACGATCCAATCAGAAGGTTTCGATAAATATTTTGGTTTGACAGCAGGAACCCGAACGGCAATGTTTGGTTCTCTGTTTGGAGAAACACGAATATCATCATACCGCTCTAAATAGGTACATTCCGGTAAAATTATATCGGCATATCCAGTAATTTCCATTGGCATGGTATCTACCACAACCAAAAGATCCAGATTCTGAATAGCTTCCAGTGTTCTTTTTGTATCAGGAATGGTGGAAGTTAAATTGGTTCCAACAACAAACCATCCTTTTATTTTATAATCTGTTTCATTATCGGGATGCGACATGTCCACAAAAACATTCGCAATAGATGAATCAGCTAATGCATATTTTCCATCCAAATAATCTTTCCACGTCCAACTTGCAGAAGGCGATCCCGGATGTGGGAAAGAAGGTAGCTTTGCTTTTTCAGGGAAGTAGAAGCCTCCTTTTCGTCCCCAAGACCCAAGCAATGCATTCAACATCGCCATTGCACGTAAACGTTGAGTATCATCACCATACCACGTTACATGTCTGCCCGGATGAATAAGAGTTGCCGGTGCGTTAAATGCCATTTCTCTGGCAGTTTGGCGAATTACATCAGCACTTAATGTTGTTATATCTGCCGCCCATTCAGGAGTTTTATCAGCTATATGAGCTTGTAAATCTTCCAATCCGTAAACATATTGTTCTACGTATTTTTTATCGTATAATTCTTCTGTAACAATTACATGCATCCACGCCAGCAAGAGAGCAATATCAGTGGAAGGCTTAATTGGAAGCCAATATTTCGATTTACTTGCAGCTGTCGATAATCTTGGATCTACTGTTATAATTGTGGCGCCATTATCGATGGCTTTCGACATTTCCTGCACATGAGAATTGTGCATGTTCTCACCAATGTGTGAACCAATCAACACCAAACATTTGGTGTTTTCCAAATCGATAGGCTCAGGAGAATCAACATTTGCTCCGAATGTAGAATGAAATCCTACTTCGCGGGGACCGCGACATTGAGCATAGGAAGGAGCTGTAATATTTTTAGAACCAAATGCTTTGAATAATTTACCAAAATGAGCTCCACCAGAACCATGCTTAAATAAAGCTAAACTTTCAGGACCGCTTTCCTCCTTTATGGTATTCATTTTATCTGCAATAAAACGAAAGGCTTCGTCCCAGCTAACTTCTTTAAAAGTTTGTTTTCCATTGTCATCAACACGCATTAATGGCGTTTTCAAACGATCAGGATCATTGTACATTCCTACGCCACCAGTTCCTCTCGGACAAAAGCGACCATTGCTGTGCGGATCATCTTGATTTCCTTCAATTTTCCATATCTCACCTTTTTCATCGGTGTAAACCCAACCGGCACATTTCCAAAAGCAGACCTCGCAGTAGGTTGGAAAACGTTTTATTTTTGAAGCATCCAATGGTTCTCCTGCCTTCACCTGCCCAATCATGGCATTTAGAATTGGATTGGCAAACACCAACCCCCCTGCACCAATTGCGGATAACTTAATAAATTCTCTTCTCGACTTCTTCATCAGATTGATTTTAAGATTTGAACCGATGTGCTACACCAGAAATTCATTTATAATATGACAGTTCCGGTAACCATTCAAATTCGTATTATCCATTCTCCTCCGGCATAAACCGGAAGAGAATAGATGGTATTTATGAAAAAAAAGAGTTTACTTTTGGACTAATGCTTCGCCAATAGTCCATTCGAACAATGCTCCGTCGTATACTTTAACATTAGAATAACCTAATGCTGAAGTTAAAGCCAGATATACAATTCCTGCACGAACACTAGATTCACAGTAAAGAATAACTTCTTTATCTTTTGTGATTCCTGCTCCGTTAAATAATGCTTGTAATTCGTCTTTTGATTTTAAAAGACTCTTGGTATTAAGAACATTTGCAAAATCAAGATTAACAGCTGATGGAATATGCCCTTTTGGCAGCTTCGACTCCTTAACACCATTGTATTCATCGGCTTCGCGAACATCTACAATTACAGAAGCAGGACTATTTATTGCTTTTTTAACCTGAGCAAAGCTTGCAATTGTTGCATTGTTTACATTTACAGCAAATGTTGTCGCCTTTCTATTAACCGGATTTTTAGTTACCGGCTTGCGAGCCATACGCCATGCTTTCATATGTCCATCAAGAATTTTCACATCTTTAGCGCCCAAATATTTAAATACCCAATACAAACGACCTGAATATTTTCCAGAACCATTATCGTACAAAACAATAGTATTTGTGTTACTCACTCCTTTTTCGCCAAAAATCTTCGCAATTTCCTGGTTCGATTTTAGAGTACTCTTAGGTTCTGCTTTATACAGATCCTTATGATTTATATTAATAGCACCATCAATGTGTACTTTTGAATAATCAGCAGGAGTTCTGGCACTTATCAAAACAACATTTGCATTGTCCTTAATTTTCATATACTCATCAACGGAAATAACATCCTGAGCCGAAGTTGTTTGTAAGGCAAAAGCGCAAACAAAAAACATGAATAGTAATTTTTTCATATCAATTTTTTTCTATTATATTATTGATGACAAAAATGATAAGGGAGCTTTGCAACTCCCAAAAAAATCAGTCATTAAAATTTCACTGTAACCTGTAACATGAAAATATCATTATCAATTTCATGATCTCTTTCAGCACGATAAACGTAGTTAGCCTGTACTTTTGTCCAGTCGTTTAGGAAATAGTTCAAACCATAAGTGGTACAAAATTCTGTATTGTTATCCATGTCTTTATTCGAATCGAAATATTCGAATTTCACTACCGGCTGAAAATTATTCTTCAATTTGTACATAGCCATTAAGAACATACCATCACGCTCAATTCCGCCTTGGTGTACTTCAATTGGCTCACCACAACCACCACCGGTAGTATATGATCCTACATCCTTACCAAACATATATTCTCCCTGAAATAAGAAAGCCCCATTTTTATACTGAACATCAGCACCATATCTTGTTCTTTCGTCATCTGGCATACCATCTACTGCAGCAGCAGCTTCGCCATACTTATAACTAGCACCAATTTTAAAATTCTTATGAGGATTCAATACAACACGCGCTGCATAATCTTTTCTCTTATTATCGTCATTCTGGAATAGACCTGTACCATTAGTTACCGCAAAACTGTACTGAAAAAGAGTTGTATCAGAACCACCCAAAAGCATTACACCTCTATCGCGATCTGGAGTTGCTAATTGCTCAACTACTCTTGAACGATTAATAGTATGCAATTTGTGACAAGGAGTGTTTAATTCCATGGAAATAGGTGATTTGAAAGACCCCATTGAAATCTTTGCAAAATCGAAACGGGAATAGGTAACAAATGCATCCAATAAATAAGGAGTTCCTCCATTTTTCGATGGACTGGTTTCCAATACCATGTAGTAACTGATATCATAAGGAATACTTCCCATTGCACCTATACGTGCTCTGTTAAAATTAAAAGTATTAGAGTCATCCATACCTTCCTGTTGGTTGTATTCAAATTTTGGTTGAAAAAATCCAAATACATTAACACCTTCTCCTGAAGGTTCATCACATCCTTGAGCTATTACCATAGCAGGTACAGCCATTGCGATCATTATAATTAAAAGAGCTTTTTTCATTTGTTGATGTATTAAAGTCAGAAGGAAACAATCTCATTTAATGATTAGCTATTTCCTTAAAATTGCATTAATTAGTGGTTATTAATTTTAAGTGCAGGGAACTTAGGAACTAACATTCCCAAGTTCCTTACTTCATTTATTTTGTATTCCAGCGATTACCTGTAATTGCAGTATTATCGGTCCATTGGCTATGACTATTCTGTAAACCATTCATACCGAATAGTAAACTCTTCGCCTTATCATAACCTAAAACATGTAAGTAAGCAGTAATAATACTTGAAGTTTGTCCGGTATAACAGTAGGTTACAATAGTTTGATTTGGATCTAGATTAAAGATCTGACTGCCATTAAGCGTTAAAGGATTTAATCTTAAAGCCCCTTTAAAATGACCAAATGCATTCCAATCACCTTCCGAGAAATAGTTGTTGATTTGATAATTTTCGGGTGTAGCTAATACCTCAGTATTTTTAACAGACCATGTAGTATTCTCCAACATCGCCTGAACTCTTTCCTTCAAAATTTCAGCTCCTTCAGTTGCAGTAGTGTACAGAATTGGTGCAAGAAAAGTGGAAGGATTAACAGGAGCATCATTTGACCAGTTTGCGTGTCCAGTGGCTGCCTCACCAATATTACTATTCCATGGGCCAGGATATCCTTGTCCACTCATTCCCCATTTTAGTAATGCTGCATCAGGATATCCGCTTAAACGCAAAGCTACAACACCTCTTGCTGCAGTCTGCCCAGTGTAGCAAACAACCAAAATGGGTTTATCTGCTGATTGTGCAGCATCTAATATCCCAACCAAAGTAGTATTAACCGCACCTTCCAAATGACCCGTTTCAAAATCCGCAGCACTTCTAATGTCAAGAATATACTTACCAGTAATAGCTGTAGTCGCAAATTTGCCATAGGTTTCAGTAGCGATCACTTGATTCAAATCCATGTCGTTATTAACAAGATAATCTTGAAGGATTTCAAATCCAGGATTTTCAAGTCCAGCAACATCATCATCTTCCTTACAAGAAGTTAAAAACAAGGCAGGTATTATTGCCAGAATAAAGAAATACTTCAATAATTTTTTCATAATTTTTTTCAGTTTAGTTTGTATTAGTGGTTTATTAATAAGCTTGGTTTTTTATGATTTAGCATCCTCCAGATGATTCTTCCTGTACTACGACATCAAAATTTCCATCCTCTTCAATATTGTCTTCCATAATCTCAGGATAAGTGTCGTGCCACTCTTTCCATCCACCATTAATTACTTTAACATTAGAATAGCCGAGTTGACGCAAACTCAATGCTGCCAAAGGGCTTCTATTGCTCATTTTGCAATAAAGAATAAGCAATTCATCCTTTTCAGGCACATACAATCCTTCCTCATCCCAAACCTTCTCGCTCGCAATCCGAAATTCAAGAACACCTCTTGGAATTGACACTGAGCCAGGTATATATCCACGATCATGTTCTTCTTTCAATCTTATATCAAGAAGCGTATAAGGTGTTTCACTATTCATTAATTCATTAAATTCCTGAGTAGATAATTCCGAAACATCCTTTCGAACATCAGCTATCAGATCATCTACATTAGCGTAGATTTTTCCAACATTAGACTCATTAGATTGGCAACCAATCATAGTAATAAGGCAGATAAAAAATAAAGTCTTTATTGTCTTCATAGATTAATTCATTTTAGGTAAAACTTTCAATCACGTAAGTTTTTATTAGTAAGCATGCAGTATTTATATCGTTTGCGTATTTCGCGAAAAAAAAATCATCAATAGAATTTGCTTTAAAAAGAAACTTTAAAATCATCTTCATTAAAGATTTATTTCTCTATTACAATAATAGCGGATATCTGTATTCGAAACGATAGAATTCATATCCGATCTATCAACAAGAAATTTGTAATTTGAAAGTATTTACTTGACCTAACAGAGAGGAAAATTTGATCTATTACATGTTTTTAAATGATATAGGGCATGTTTCGATTCTCTAAATTTGTATATATTTACACAACTAGATACCACAACCCAAACTGAAAATCTATGGCGATCCCAACAAAAACAATATGTTGCAATGAATGTATAGGTAAATCTGCTTGTTTTAAAGAATTATCAGAAAATGAGCTAATTCAGATCGACAATGGAAGATTTGAAGTGACTTTTAAAAAAGGTGAAATTGTTTGCAAACAAGGAATGCTTGCCTCTCATTTGATATATATTAAAAAAGGATTTGTAAAATTATACATTGAGGGGGGTAATAGCAAAAATATTATACTTACAATTGAGAAAGACGGGTACATGATTGGATTGCAGTCATTATTTGGTAATAGTGTTTTTCAATACACTGCAGTAGCCTACGAAGACACGACAGTTTGCCTGTTCGAAATGAAAACAATTAGTGAAATTATTGAGCGAAATTCTGGTTTTGCCTCAAAATTAATTGCCAAACTAAACGAAAATACTATAAGAAGCTACAGTCGTCTGTTTTGCCTCACTCAAAAACAATCCAGTGGGAGATTAGCTGATATTCTATTATGCCTATCCGATCGTCTGTACAAAGAAAATGCATTTGAAATGGCCCTTTCCCGTAAAGATTTAGCCGAAATAACAGTAATGTCTGTAGAAAGTCTATCCAGAGTTATTAAGGAGTTTAAAGATGATGGGATTATCAAATTAAACGGCCGGCATTTGGAAATTACCGACCGCGAACGCCTTGAACGTATTTGCGAGAATGGTTAATTCTGCGTTCTATTTTTTCAAATCCTGAACCAGTCGATTAATAGATATCATATCGAAGTCGCCAAATTTTTCGGCTTCATAATTCTTAACAAATTCCTGATTGATTAAGAACAATTTACTGTTGCAGGTATCCTGAGGATAGGTGTTTTCACTGTGAAAATCCTCAAAATCAGTAAAATTAAGCGGACAAGTTGATAATTCCCACTCATCGCCTGACTGACTCACAAACAACAGTAAGCTTTTGGGGATATGTATTTTGATTATTTAAGATTATTTTGTTAAGTTTAAAACACGTAACAAACCCATATATAAAGTGAATACAAATCTCGTAAACATCCGACCTCAATTATTTATCAATATTCAAAACATTGCATTAAAGAACATCATTACCCCCACCATTCCAATTGCCATCTACCTTCAAGAGATTGAAAACATTGCCGTATGGGCTACTGACGATATAACTGCTTTGAACAAAGTAGGTATCACTGCTGATCATATTAAGGATTTAAAGGAGCGTATCAATGCCTGTCGCAGCTTTCAAACAGAATGGTTGAAATTGAAAAAGATAAAGCCGACAAAACAGAAAGAATGTGAAGAATTAAGACATGTGGCTAGCAAACAAAGAGATGAACTTGTATTCATCTACAGATATGCATTTAGAAATGATATCGCAGCCCTTAAAGAAATAAAGGCTATTACTAAGAAAAATACAACGGCAGAACTTGTTGCAACTTTGGCTAATTTGATCAGAATTGGCAGAACCTACCCAGAACTACTCGAAAAAATCTCTTTTGATTTCACCCAACTTGACAAGGGAAAAGAGCTAGGATACAAATTACAAGGTCAACATTCTGATTTTATAACTACCACACCAGAAAAGGAGAAGATAAAATATTTACGTGATCAATCGTACACATACCTGAAACTCTTGGCGGATGATATAAAGAATGCGGGCAAATTTATATTTGCAAAGAATAAAGAACGACTGAAAGGTTACGAAATAGACTACTACAAAAAGAAAAAGGCACATCTCAAAGAAAATGTGGATTCACAATAATCGAAAGGAAGTATACTTTTTGCAAATAGGAATAGGTTTATCACTAAAACTATCGTCTTTCCCTGTTTTACGCTATATTTCCGCTATTTTAGTAAGCTTGCTCTTAAACTGTAAGTCTTTCCGTATATTTTAAAAGCTTTCCCATTTTTTCGCTCTCTTTCCCGAAAAGGTTTTGATATTTTGGGAAAGACTACAAATTTAGTAGCAAGACTCTGTATTTAGCGGAAAGAGATTATTTTTTAAGGAAAGACTGCATAATTTGTGGAAATAATAATTTTTTGTTCTCAAGAGCATCTCAACTGGGAGTTTTAACATCCCTTTTGTATTTTCAATGATGCCTTAAGGCAGGAACATCAATAAATAACCACAAAAAACCCTTACTGATGCTCAATAAGGGTCTTCCTATTATATTTTTCAATTACTTCTTATGCCAGACAATTTCATTGGTAAAATCATTCTTGAAGCCATAGATATTTTTATGATTGAGAAATCAATTGGTTCCTAAACATTTTAGAGAATAGCTTTTTCTTTATTCATTTAAATGGTATTATTTAAATTACGTGTTGATTGGCATCTATTTTAAAAAGTTTTTGTTTTGCCTCTAAGATTTAGTAAGACCGGGAAGCTGAGAACTTGTTCAAAGATCACCCGGCCGCACTTAAACTTGAGGTAAATAAGAAAGCTTTTTAAAATGTAGCCTTGATTTTTTTTGCTTCCGTTTTTTGTATCAAGACAAAAAATGAAGTCGGGTTTGGGCGGATAGCCCAATACAAAAAATAAATAGGACAATATTGATTGAGAAAATTATTACCCTTTCAAATCCTCCACCAAACGATTCATCGATATCATATCAAAATCGCCAAATTTTTCGGCTTCATAATTCTTAACAAATTCCTGATTAATTAAGAACAATTTACTGTTGTAGGTATCCTGAGGATAGGTGTTTTCACTGTGAAAATCCTCAAAATCAGTAAAATTAAGCGGACAAGTTGATAATTCCCACTCATCGCCTGACTGACTCATAAATAGCAATGGTAATCCGTGGGTACGGCAAATAAAAGGTCTGACTTCGTAAATTTGACACAAATCATTTATCAAGAAATTGCAGTCGTCTGCCTCTTCATCCAATTCCTGATATTGCCTTGGTGGATTTGCTTTCAATTCCTGCAGAATGCTGAAATACTCAACCGGTAAAACACTAAAATGCATACAGCACTCTGAACATCCCTTTTTGCAGGCCATTTCATCTTTGTGCAGTTTGGCTAGCTGATCACTCAATTTGCTCACCTCATTTCTCAGTTCGCGATATCTTTCCAATTCGTTTTGTGCCTTGTCGTTCATGTTCTATCTCTTTAGAATGGCAAAAGTACATATTTGCGACTTTATTCCAATTCAAAAGGCAATAGTTCTCCTAATTCAATTCCCTCTGGCCTTACAATTGCTTGGATAGGATAAACCTCTACTCCATTCTCAACGGCTTCTTTTAAGCTTTTCGCATATTCAGGATCGATATCAAATGCAGGTGCAAATTTAGCAACATCAGTTCGCTGAATGACATAAATCATCACCGCTCTTTTTCCCTCTTTCTTCACTCTCATTAAAGTATTTAGATGCTTTTTACCTCGAACAGTTACAGCATCCGGGAAACGAGCATACTCATCCACTTTCATACTCACATTCTTCACTTCGATATAGCATTCTTCCTTCTCGTTCGAAGCAAAAACATCAAATCGACTATCGTCAAATTTCACTTCTCTTTTTACGAACGAATATCCTTTTAAATCAGCAATTTGCTGGTTTTTTACTGCTTCGAAAACCAATAGATTCGGAATAGCAGTATTTATTCCTACCCAAGAATTGTTAATCCTGATCATTTCCCAGGTATATTTTGTTTTTCGTTTGGGATCATCCACGTAAGTAAGATAAACCTCCGCTCCTTCTTCCAAACAAGATTTCATGCTTCCCGAATTAGAGGTATGAGCCAAAACAATTTCTCCGTTATCCAACTCAACATCAGCTAAAAATCTTTTGTATCGCTTAATTAATCGACCGTGTACTAGTTTATTGGGAAAAATCATAGATCTATTTTTGTTGGAAAATCAAAGATAAGCAGATTTCTCCTACTTTTGTGAAGCAAAATTGAACTGAATTTGAATGATGTCAACTGAAATTGCTCCTAAAATATTTATATACAACCCAACTTGTGAAATGGCCATTGCCAACGGAACGGTTAGCTTTATGCCCAACAAAACTTTAACAAAGTTTAAGCAAGATCTGGATGTATTGCCCCTATTTTTTGCAGATAAAAACAATACCGTACTGGTTCATCAATTACCTGATGAAGAATTTATTAAACTCTTGGAAAATGCAGGAGTATCTGTGCCAAATTTCAAACAACTTGAACTTGCATTAGCTGATTCTGATTTTATTAAAATGCCAAAAGACAGTCTTCACCCTTGGGGATGGAGTCCCAGAATTCATCATATTCTCAAGCCTTTTAAGGAGTCTTGCAGTCCCCGTTTTTTAGAACAGCCAAATGCTTTTTGGAAAGAAGAACATCGTGATTTGTACAATCGCAAAAAGGCATTGGAAATTGTGAAAAAGGCAATTAATCGAAGCAACAGCTCATTATTCATTGATCTAGAACAGACTGCACAAATTTGCACCAGTGTTGCAGAAGTTGAAAAGTTAATGCACAAATGGAAACAGATCGTAATTAAGGCACCTTTAAGCTCGGCAGGCAGAGGTCTGCAAATTCTCCGGTACACCACTTTAAATGAATCTATTATTCAATCGATTAATAGTATAATTGCTTCGCAATCCTATGTAATGGTTGAGCCTTTTTTAAATAAACAATTCGATTTTTCGCTTCAATATTATTGTGATGGGAAAGGCAAGCTGGACTATTTAGGATTAGGATTTTTTGAAACCAATTCGAAAGGACAATATTTGGGCAATTTCCTTGGCGGAATTCCTGCAGAGATGAAAGCTGTTTTAACTGAAAACCGAATTCACGAACTGCAGACTTGCCTATCGGAAGTTCTTTCGGAATCGGATATTGCTACAAACTATACTGGTTATTTTGGAGTTGATTGCATGCTTGTATTAGATCGTGATGAAAAGCTTAGAATTCATCCATGTTTGGAAATTAATCTTCGTTACAACATGAGCACTTTGGCTCTTTTTCTGAACAAAAATATTCATCCTGATACAAAGGGGAATTTTAAGATATTTAATGAATTTAAAGCAAGTTTCGATCAATTTCATCTGGAAATGACAGCGAAACACCCTCTTGAAATGCAAGATGGAAAATGGATGAATGGGTATCTGCCATTGGTAAGTCCATTTCAGAATAAAACTTTTGGTGCCTACATCTTACTCGAAAAACAGTAAACCCTGCAGGCTGCAGCAATTAAAAAATCCCCTTCTTGTAAAAGAAAGGGATTTCAAAAACTTGTTTTATTTTAATGATGATGATGTCCTTCTTTGCCAAAATACAAATGAGAGAAATTATGAACAGAGTCATTTAATTTTTGGATGTATTTTAAATCGGTTGTTTGTTTCGAATTCATTGCATAAACACAAATTTCATGCAAAACAGCCAAAAGTTTGGCATTTTTCTTTTGAACTTCCGGATCATCCGAAACTTTCACTCGTTGAAACATGAAATATTGAGTTGCAATTTCCTGTATCTTTTTAGCATGATCTTCCTTATTGGTAATCCATCGTACCAACTGATTGTAATCCACTTCCTCAGCCGATGATAGTTCTGTTATCATCTTCATACTTTTTTCAATCGTAGTAATGTGCTCCGATAATAAAACGACACGAACAGAATCAGCATAAATACCGCAAGGAATCTCGCAATGTGCATAGGTTTTGTTTGAAGTTCCAAGCAAGAGCATAAACAATAGTACGATGCCCGTTCCAATTTTAAATTGTAAAGTTTTCATGTTACTCTATGTATTTTAATGAATATTTAAATTTCTTATTTAAAATTAATCTAAATATTCATAATGCAAAAATTTTGCACCATATATCTGTAGCTTAACTTGACAAAATAATTTACCAGACTACTTTTTAAAAGCAAATCGAATTTTAACCTGCCCCATTAAACCAATCTTTAAAACTACCAACCTTCTCTCTGCTCACAATTAATTCTCGATCGAATTCTTGCGACAAATCAATTTTCAATCGTGAATTAGAGTACAGCAATACACCGCTTATTGTATTGATATTAACGATAAAAGAACGACTGATTCGGTAAAACTGCTCGGGATTTAGTAAATCTTGAAGCTCTTCCATTTTATAATCAATAATATACCGATTTCCCTCTTTTAATAGAATAAAAACGTCTCTGCCATCTGCATAAAAAACAGAGATATCCTCTGCTTTAAACGATCGAAGCTTTTCTCCAATTTTAACCATGAAACGGGTTTTGTAATTCTTCTGGATGGTAGCCAAAGCATTGCTTAAATCCTCAAAATTCTTCATTTCCCCAGATCCTGCCAACGATTTCTTAAGGTTCTCCAATTTTTTCAAACTGGTATACAAATTATCAAATGTTACTGGTTTTAACAGATAATCGATGCTATTTAATTTAAAGGCATTTAATGCATATTCGTTGTAAGCGGTTGTAAAAATAATAGGTGTTTGTACTTGTACTCTATTGAATATTTCGAAGCTCAATCCATCAACCAAATGGATATCCAAAAAAATCAGATCAACTTTGTTTGATGGATTTCCTAACCATATAGAGGAATCGGTAACTGAATCGAATCGATCAATAACCTTTATTTTGGGATCGTACTTTTGCAGTAGACGCTCCAACTTATCGGCAGCCAACACTTCATCTTCTATAATAACTACATTCATGATTTTGGGGATATGTGGTCTAATGATTTTTTACTCTTCTAAACTAATTTTCGGAATGAAAATTTCTGTCAATTCTCCTTCCTGATCCCAAATGATCTCCTTATTCGAATAAAAGCCAATCGCTTTTTTAACAGTTTCCAATTGGAAATACAATTTTGGCACTGGTGTTAATCGCTCCGAAGACAGAAACTGAAATACAAGGTAATCTTCCTTTTCATTCACATCAACATGCAATTTGGTGTTCAAATCAACCATTTGAGAATATTCAATCATTTGCAAGGCTTGCAAAATGGTATTGGGAACAATATTAATTTCTCTTACCGAGGATTCAATGTTCCAATTTACAATAAAATTGTTGTTGTATTTATTATTTCTGATCAGTAAATACTGATCTACTTTTTGAATTTCTTCTTCCAGACTGATGATTTCAGAATACCGATTTCCCAATATTCGTCTGTAGAATAAAGCCAAATGATCGATGAATTTTTCGGCTTGATCAACTTCCTTTTTCCGAATCAGACTAATAACACTTTCCAATGATTGGAATAAAAAGTCAGGATTAAGCTTATTCTTAAATACTTCGAGTTCAAACTCAATATTTTTACGATTCACTTCTTCCTTATGCAAAAGAAGCTTTTTTTGCTGATCAAGAAACCTAATACTCAGATAAAAAAGGTGATACAAGATGCCTACTAAAGTAAACACAATTAGAAATGAGGTAAGTTCAGCTTTGAACTCACTTAATCCCAGAATATAAATAAAATAAAGTGAAAAGAAGGCCAATACAAGAAGAATAGTAATGAGGAAGCTTCCCGTAAATAAAAAGGCAGATTTCAGTAAAACTCTTTCCTGTAAAAAGACAATTTTCTCGATATTCTGAATCCAAAATCGATACACTTCAAAAAGTGAAAACGTTACGATTCCTAAAAAAACCAACTCTTCAGGACTAAAATTATTTGCAATCTCAGAAAGCCTGTCGAATATTAGCAATATTAGCAGGTATACAAATACAGCAACCATAGGTGGTGCGAATATCCTGTAAAGTATGTGGTTTAAATAATTAGTCTTCATAATTAATAGCCTGATCTTATCCTTATTTCAATTCAGAAATCAGTGGTAAGCTGACTTTAAAGTGTTCGTTTTTATCTAGCAATATCGTTTCGTCAGTAAAATATGAATATCGTTTTCGAATATTTTCTATTCCTATTTGAAATGATTCCGGTTGTTCCCGCAAGGGGTTAATATTGTTTCGAACACACAAATAATTCTTCTCGGAATCAATTTCCACAGCAAGAGGTGTTGTTTGTGATATCAGATTGTGTTTAATTGCATTTTCGATGAGCATTTGCACACTCAATGGCGGAACATAGCTTTTTAAAATTGCTTCGGGCAAATTTATTTTCAACACGTATGCTTCCTGAAACCGAACCTCTAACAGATAGTTATATGCCCGAACAAAGTCCAGCTCCTTTTGCAAAGGAATTAAGGGTTGATTATTCTGTTTGAAAATGAAACGATAGCTTTCGGCAAACATTCGAATGAAACGCTCTGCCTTTTCGGTATCCTTATAAAGCAAAGATGAAATTGTATTGAGAGAATTAAACAAAAAGTGTGGGTCCAATTGTGATTTTAAAGCCTCAAATTGCAGATTAAGCTGATTGTTCATCATTTCGGCCGAACGTACCTCTTCGTTCTTCATTTGAGTATATGAATACACCACAAAATCCAAAAGAGAATACACAAAAACCAAAATAAAGAGGATGAGTAAGCTTTTAAAGAATTCATCTTTATACATCAACCAAAATTGGGTATAAGTTAGTTCGGTGCGCAGCGATATTATAAACATTTCGGAATAGATAGCAACCAGCACCAAACCTACTGCATACAGTAAAACGCATTGAATCAAAAATCGAAGAGAATGCTTTTGGCGCCAGTTAAAATTCCTGTTTAAATACTGACCTATTCCTAAAGCAGAAAAACCAGCCCACAAACCAAATATAGCACTGGGTAAATATCCGTTGAATTTAAATTCAGCACCCGGCAATTCACCCACATGACCATAAAAAGCCAACAGGTAGCAAAGAATTCCTAGAACAGGACTGATGATAAAAAAACGCAAGTACTTATTCATTTGTATTGTGGGATTTTTTTGCCAAGCTAATTTCCAATTAAAGATAAGCTAATCAATTTTGTTTCATAGCCTGTGAGCATTCAAATTCGATCTAAACGATTTTATACCTGCCGAACGCAAATAGAAAACCCCTGACCCGATCGCTGAATTTCAGGGATCAAATTATTTTAATTTATTGCGGGAATAGATTGCCTTCATCACCTTCCCATAATCATATTCAGAACTAATCTCCTGTGTCGCATTAATTAATGCCTGCCGAATTTTCTCATTCTCTAAATCCATTTTCTGACTTGCCTGAATTAAAAAATTAGCCAATTCGTAATTTGAAGAAATATTCTCTGCTTTCGCAATTAATTTTAACTGCTGAGCTTCCGTTAATTCTGTCTCATTTAGCAAGGAATTGTAGAACTTACTTAAGTCATAGGAAGACGAAATATTATCGGATGCTTTTAACAAAAAGTCAAAACGATCAGTGCCTAATGCCTCATAGTTAATCAACTCATTCAATATTTGTGTATAGGAATAATCAGACGATATCTCTTCAATCAATTCAGTAAATTCATCCAGATTGGACTTATTCAACAAACCTTTCCTTATTAAAGAACCAACAATCTGTGTTGTTTCATAATCGGAAGATAAACTGTGAGTTAGTTCAATTATTTCATTCAGATTCTTTGTTGAAAGTCCATCGGCATTTAACAATGACTTAATGATCTGAGATTTTTCGTAGTCGGATGAAAGACCTTCAACTTCCTTTAGCAAAATAGTTAATTGTTCGTTGGTCAGCTTCTCATCATGAAGGGCCAGTTTCATTAAATTGGATTTCTCGTAATCAGATGAAATTCCACCCAAAGCACCAATAAAAAGGGTGAAATTTTCATTGGTTAAATCATTCAATTTGTAAACTGATGACAACACTTGCGATAATTCATAGTTTGAAGACAATTCTGCTAAGCTATTAAAGAATTCAGCTGACAATTCAGCGTCTTCCAAAAATATTGAATTGTACTTTTTATAAATTTGAGACAACTCATAATCAGAATCAATCCGGTAAGGAAATTCGCGAAGCAAATTCTGTAATTCCGACTTATTCAGCTTGTTATTTTTCAAAAGATATGAAACCATTCTTGAACTGTAATAATCACTATCTGTTTTTTCCAATTCAGATAAAAAGCCGGTAATCCCTTTTTTCTGATAAATTTTATTGACCCGGTTCTCCAGATCGAGTCCTGAATTACGAATTACATCAGGTAGAATCTTTTTCATCCATTCCCTACCTTTCGGCTCAAAATCAACCTCTTTATTTCCTTCAAAATATCGATACGCAACACGCCCTTCATCCGAGCTAACATATAATTTTCGTTTCATACCAAAACTCACCATGCTGATTTTCAGATATCCACCATCGGAGATGGAAATGATATCAGTATAATTATCATTGAATTCAATATCTCCGTCTGTTGAAATCTTAATATTTTCACGATTCCAGTTCGAGCTCCAACTTATTGTAATTTCTTTATCAGGTTTAACTGCAAAACCATTGTAGGCCGGAAGTAATACTACGGCTACCAATACTAGTAAAAAGAGGATGTATTTTTTCATATCGTATGGATTAGTGCTTGTGTTCATGTCTTTTGTTTTTATTTCCTACGATACAATATTCCGAATAAGTAATCAGAAAGAAAAATGAAATGAATTCAACTGTTGAATTAGTGTAGTGAATTGTCAATTAATCGTATTCTTCGCTTATGGCCAATAAAAAAAGCCATCCCGAAGAATGACTTTAAAATATGATATCGTAATTTCTTACATGTTCATACCACCGCAAACATGAATCGTTTGCCCGGTTACATATGAAGAAAGATCAGAACCTAAGTAAACGCAAGTATTTGCGATTTCTTCAGGAGTTCCACCTCTTTTCAATGGAATTTTACCAGCCCATTCTTTCACAACATCCTCAGGAAGTTTACCAGTCATTTCTGTAATGATAAAACCTGGAGCAATTGCGTTTGAACGAATTCCACGAGAACCCAATTCTTTAGCTACTGATTTAGTGAAACCAATAATTCCTGCTTTAGAAGCTGAATAGTTAGACTGACCAGCATTTCCGCTTACGCCTACTACCGAACTCATGTTGATGATAGAACCACTGCGTTGCTTCAACATGGTTTTTTGAGCTGCTTTGGTAAAGTTGAATACCGATTTCAAGTTCACATTGATCACCATATCCCACTGCTCTTCAGTCATACGCATTAACAAAGTATCTTTAGTGATACCCGCGTTGTTCACTAAAATATCAATTGCACCAAATTCTGCTACAATTTCATTAACTACTCTATCAGTATCAGCAAAGTTACTTGCATCAGATGCATAACCTTTAGCTTTTACGCCGTAAGAAGCAATTTCTTTTTCAGTTTCGATTGCTTGCTCATTGTAGAACAAATCAGTAAAAGCAACATTAGCACCTTGCTTTGCAAATTCGATTGCAACTGCTTTACCAATACCACGAGATGCACCGGTAATAATAGCTGTTTTTCCTTCTAATAACTTCATGAAATTCTATTTTGATTTTTTACTTTCAATATTAATAACCGGATCATCCAGTTTTCAAACTTAAGATTTCCAACGATTTAAATTGTGATTCATCACAAGCTCATTTGAAAATCGAAAACAAATATAAAATATTTTCCCCTATTTTACTTTATGAATTACAATTTTGAAACCTCCATTCATGAATTGCAATAGATTCCTCAACTTAAAGTATTGCTTACAAAAGCCAACTAATCAAATGGGTAACTTATCTATCCTACCGAATTAGCTCCTCCAATTCCAGCAATATTTCACTGGCTTTTCCTTGAAGAAAAAAATCCGTAATCCGATTGGTGTAATTGGATGGCTCGGTATTTATTTCGATAATTACAGCACCTGCCCGCTTTGCCTCGTTAGGAATCATGGCTGCAGGCATTACTTCTCCTGTGGTTCCTATAATTAATACCAAGTCGGCCTTTTGTGCGGCCAAAAGAGATCTACGGTATGCTTCTTCGGGTATGCCTTCCCCAAAAAAAACAAAATCGGGCTTCAATATTTGCTTGTCTCCATGGCATCTGGGTGGCAAAACATTCAAGTCAACTTCTTCGGGCAAATAGATTTTCCTACAATGCGGACAAATCAGTTTTTGAGAATTCCCATGAAATTCCAGAACATTTTTAGATCCTGCCATCTGATGCAGATTGTCGATATTCTGGGTAATCACACAGTCTAATTTTCCCATCCGATCAAGCTCAACACAGGCACGATGAGCGGCATTGACTTC
>JBFFMG010000018.1:0-20104 GCA_041554215.1 Labilibaculum sp. | reverse complement strand
TAGCGATACTTATAAAACTATCCACCTGGCATCTGAAGGGTTGTATAAGGAGAAAGGAAGTAAATTTATTGCTTTTGCTTATCCCGTTACCTCCGAAGAGGAAATAAAGGAACACATTGCCTATCTAAAAAAAGAGTACTACGATGCGCGGCATCATTGTTATGCTTATATGCTTGGCGCTGATAAGTGCGACTTTCGTGCCAATGATGACGGAGAACCTTCATCGACAGCAGGAAAACCAATTTTAGGCCAAATTCTATCGAATGATATAACCAATGTACTGATAGTAGTTATTCGTTACTTTGGCGGAACCAAATTAGGTGTAAGCGGTTTAATACATGCGTATAAAACTGCTGCTGCCGACGCTATTGCAAATGCAGAAATTTTAGAAAAAACGGTTAATGATATTTACGATATTAATTTCGATTATCTGGCCATGAATGATGTAATGAAAATCATTAAAGATGATCAGCCGGAACAACTAGGGCAAGATTTTAATCTAAGGTGCAAAATCACACTAAGCATTCGCCAAAGCGAAGTTGACAAGATCATTGAAAAATTTTCAAAAATTGAAGGAGTAAAACCCAAATACCTAAACACCATTTAGCTCATTCGATATCAACCGCCTACATAATTATATTTCTCCTCTTATTTTTAGGCTTTAAAAAATTGTTAATAATTAATCATTTTTTGATTTGATTTTGAGCATAATTTATACCTATATTTGTAATCTAGAATGAAGAGACAACTAATTCAATCTGGAACCGCAAATAGTATCAAAAGAAGTAAAAGCCTTTACTTCTTCTTACAGATTTTCCATTATTTATTTAGATGCAAACACGATTTAAGGATTAATTCCCACTTTCACTATTTGGATAATCCTTTTCAAAGATATATTTCAAAAAATCCAACATTACTATCCTTTTTAGTAATTGTTGGATTTTTTTTGTGCCCGAAAAAAAGCAATCATTTTATAAACACACTTAATTTTTAATCAATGGATAACAAAAGTTTAGTATCGATCGACGACTATACAAAAGAAGAAATCCTGGAAGTATTAGCTAGAGCTGCTGAGTTCGAAAAAAATCCTAACTGCAACCTTTTAGAGGGAAAAGTGGTTGCCTCACTATTTTTCGAGCCATCTACACGTACACGTCTAAGTTTTGAGACTGCAATTAGTCGCATGGGCGGTAGAATTGTTGGGTTTACCGATTCTTCTTCTTCAAGTGTTACCAAAGGGGAAACTTTAAAAGACACCACTAAAATGGTGAGTAACTATTGCGACCTAATTGTTATGCGCCACCCTATTGAAGGTTCTGCACGTTATGCATCAGAGGTATCGGATGTTCCGGTGATAAATGCTGGTGATGGTGCCAACCAACACCCAACCCAAACCATGCTCGATCTATATTCAATCATGAAAACTCAGGGAACTCTCGAAAACCTGAATATTTTTATGGTTGGTGATCTTAAATACGGACGTACGGTTCACTCTCTGCTGATGGCATTGTCTCATTTTAACCCAACCTTCCATTTTATTGCTCCTCCTGAATTGGAAATTCCTCGTGGATACAAAATTTTCATGGATAAAAATGACATCAAATATTTTGAACACACCGAATTTGATGATATTATTAACGATGCTGATATTTTGTACATGACGCGTGTTCAAAAAGAACGATTTGCTGACCCTTTGGAATATGAAAAAGTTAAAAATGTGTACATCCTGAAAAATGATATGCTTGCTAACACGAAAGATAACTTAAGAATTCTTCATCCACTGCCAAGAGTAAATGAAATTGCTGTAGATGTTGATACCAATCCAAAAGCCTACTATTTTGAACAAGCTTTAAACGGTGTTTATGCCAGACAAGCTATTATGGCTAAAGCTCTTAATTTATAATTTCATACTCACGAATAAAAGCACACCATCATATGAACACAAAAAAAGAATTGCAAGTAAGCGCTATTGAAAATGGAACCGTTATCGATCATATTCCTGCTGAATATCTTTTTCAGGTTATTACTATTTTAAAACTGGACAGGAGTAAAAATTCAGTGACTTTTGGAAACAATTTGGAAAGTAAACTATTGGGAAAAAAAGCTATTATTAAAATTTCCGACAAGTTTTTTGAAGATGAAGAGATCAATAAAATTTCATTAATTGCTCCACATGCTAAACTAAACATCATTCGTGATTATAAAGTAGCCGAAAAGAAAATTGTTGAAACACCAAAAAAAGTAGTTGGAATTGCTAAATGTATGAATCCTAAATGCATTACAAACGTAGAAGCAGTAACAACTCAATTTAAGGTTATTTCTGATTCTCCAATTACTTTGAAGTGTCATTATTGCGAAAAAATAACTGATCACAAACACATTGAAATTGTTTAATTGAAATTGTTTGTTTCTCAACTAAAAAGAAGCCTTTTGGGGCTTCTTTTTTTATTGAAGAATACCATATTCCTATTCTGAAGTATAAAAGTTTAATTACTACCTTTGCTTTCTCTAAAAAATTAAACGACAAAAAACATGAATTCTTCTAAAGAAAAGCTTCGTGAGCTTATTTTACAAGCAATTGAGAAAGGACAAAACGGAAAGATACGTGCTTGCAATAAAGACTTGAATGCCATTTATAAGATTCTCAAAAAAGATCCATTTTTACTTTGGGATGATGCCTCAATTTCCCAATTAGGAAAAGCAATTATAATGATGTTGCATTTTGATTTAATTGATGATGAAGAACAAAATATTGGCTTAGCTCACCTCTCCTATCTATTTATTTCCAAGGGAATTGAAAAAGAAGAAAGCTTAGCTCCTGATGAAGATCCTTCTGAACTTTTTCGTTTACGGAAAGATCGAATTATTCTACTAAAAAGTTGTGATGATTCGTTTGTTGACAGCTTGCAGGAGTTTTATTTTGCAGACAGTAAGGCTGAAGATTTAGATACTTATAACGAACAGAGAAAAGCTGTTTTAAGCCGATTGCCTTATCTTCAATTTGCAGATATACATTTGATTGAAAAGGAGTATAATAACCTAAGAAACGATGAATATTTGCTTGAGACCGCAAATTTTATTGAATATGAAAATGACATTAGTGACGAGAACTTAAAAGAGGGACTCTTACTACACAAGATTTTGTACAAGCATACGTTTCAAAAGTTAAAAGAAGGCAAATTGCTTTATTAATGGCAGGACAATTACCAATTTGATCGGATTCTTAGTAAGATTGCTGTACCTTCTTGTCAATCTCAATCGTTTATCTACAAATATTACGCAAGGCTGTTGCATGAATATTGGGACTACCCCTAAATCCCCTAAAGAAGACTTCTTCAATGAATAATTAAATTGCGATAATGGATGCACAAGCCATTTTATGGTTTAACCTAATTCTTGTACTCAAGTCGGACGGACTCCTACTTTTCTCCTTAAATGAGAAAAGTAGGCAAAAGAATCAAGCCATTCGAAAGCTGTAAGGCATTCCAATTCAAACTTGCAGCCCGAATCGCGCTCGATTGACAATTCCCAATCGAAAAACTGTAATCGCAAGTATTTACAAAAAATTGTAATTCCGACAAATACTACGCAAGGCTGTTGCTTGAAAGTAACTACTTATATGCGCGCAGGATTGTGTGAGGGATAGCAGCGGTATCCTTTTTTGAGGAACGAAAAAAAGATTTAGCAATAACCCGACCCAAAGGGGCACATCCAAACATAAGAAAAAGACTTTTTTATCCGTAAAACATATAAAAGCTTATTGGTTTGCTCATTTATTTATATCTTTCTACTTGATTTTGCAGGAAGCACAAAATGGCTACAATTCTTCCTGTTACAAGTGCATTTCACACTACTGTAATACACTCACAATTAGCCAAATGAAACAATAAACAAAAGTTTTTTATGAATATAGAAAAATACGATCTTGTTGTACTGGGAAGTGGTCCGGCGGGTTTCTCGGCAGCAATGCGAGCCATTGATTTTAAAAAATCGGTTTGTATTATTGAGGCGAGTCATTTGGGCGGTGCTGGTATTATGAATGGAGCTTTAACATCGAAAGCAATGTGGGAATTATCCCGTGATTTCTCAATTGCTTCATCTGTAACAAGAGGTTACCGTGCATCAGGTTTAAATGTAGACTACAAAAAGGTACAGCAAACCATTCTGCAGGCGGCGAAACAAAAGCAGTTGCAGATGTTATCGCAAATTGAGACTTATTCGCAAGCTTCGGAGACTTGCGGGAATATTACTTTAAAATATGGTTGGGGTAAATTTATTGATTCGCACACCGTTGAGGTAATTTCAAATGACAAAATAGAACAGGTTAAAGGGGATAATTTCATTATTGCAACAGGTTCTCGTCCGCGTCCGATGCCCGATGTTGAGATTGATAATGAACGAATTATTGACTCGGAAGGCATAATGGGTTTAACAGAATTTCCGGAACGAATGATTATTATTGGCTCGGGAATTATTGGTTGTGAATATGCTACCATTTTTTCCAATTACAGCCAGACTGAAGTTCACTTATTGGATCGGCAACACAAGGTAATTCCTTATGAGGATGATGATTTAAGTAGTTTTGTTGGAAAAAGTTTAGAAAATAATGGAGTAATTATACATCACACGGCGAACCTAAGAACGATTCGGAAACGTCCGGATTTTTTAGAAGTGGTACTGGATTACCAAGATGGTCATTCGGCAGTTTTAGAAGTTGATGTGGCCATAGTTGCCATTGGTAGAATGCCAAATCTGGATAATATTGGTTTGGAAAATGTTGGAATCAACACCACAAATCGTGGCTACCTTGATATTAATGAAGTTTGTGCCACGGATAATTTTCAATCGTGCAATATTTTTGCTGCTGGTGATGTATCGGGACATGCGCAATTGTATTCGGTTGCTGAACTACAGGGCAGATACATTGTTGAGGCTTTGTATGGCAATTCGGAATATCCGCTGGACTACTCAAACATGTCGACATTGATGTTTTTTAAACCTGAAGTAGCTGCTGTTGGTTTAAACGAGAAAGGCTGCAGAAAACGTAGCATTCCATACAAGGTTGCCACCTACTCCAACTCATTGGTAAACCGTGCTATTGCGATGCGCGCGACCAACGGATTTGTGAAAATTATTGTTAGCGATGATGGTAAGGATCGTATATTGGGTATGCGTGCTGCAGGTCCGCAGGCCTCTACCCTAATTACTTCTATTGCCTACCAAATTACGCAACATGGAACGTTAAAAGATATTCGGCAAAATGTTCATCCACACCCAAGTATTAGTGAGGGAATTCAGGAATGTTTACGGGTTTTTGAAGGAAAATCGATTTATAAGCCGAAAGCCTTTCCCGATTTTATAAAATTGGAGAGTTGGAAACCGGAAACGGTTTAGACAAAAAAAGACGTGATTGTATCGCGTCTTTTTTTTTGCTCTGAATTTCTACAGATTTCGTAACTTATAGTCTAGCAAACCCTTAAAACAAAAACGATGAACTATACTGAAATGATGAACATTATAATGAATGGAAATTGGCGAAATACAGAAACCAATGATGTCTGTTCTTTTTCCTGGGCAGATTCGGATCATTCGATTACTATTACATACAAATCGGGTGACAAAACCGGACGCAGTGATTCCCATCAATTTGTAAAACTATATCATGACGCTGAGTACTTAAATGATTGTAATCTGTTGCGTTATCAGAGCAATTTATTTACAAGTGAGTTTAAACTTGAATCGGAAAAAGGACCTCTTTTGGTGGTTTCGAATGTGTTTGGAAAAATGGAATTGGTGAGGTGAAATTTAAAACCTCACACAAGTTCCTTTCTCTTTATAAACAAACAGTTTGCAGAGATTTATTGTGTGCAAACAATTTTGTTATTTTAGTTTTAATTGCCTTTTGTCCTACAGTCACAAAGGCTTTTACTTTTTTAAGGCTAAAAAGTAGATTGACTCCCCTACCTCTAAACTACTTCGGCTACCACGGCTGCAGGATCTTCCAAAATGGCTTGCTCTTCTCGATTCAATTCCAATTCGTTGATTAATTTCTCTTTAGTTGGATAGTAGGTTGCGAAAAGGAGCATCATCATAACAGCAAAACCCAACAAAAGAAATTCCCCGGTAAGCAAATAGGTGATAATTGCAAAGAAAACCGTTCCTTCGAGCATGGCATATTTAACGATGTTGATTGCCCGGTAAGACTCCAATTTTGCTTTTAAATACTTCTCTGCTTTAGCCAACTTCAGTTTTTTGTTAGTAAGCAATTTTCCAATACTAAAAGTTCCCAGAAAAAATAAGGGTACTAACACCATGAAAGTCGTTCGAATAACATCGTCGTCAACAAGTGCTCCTTGTGTTTGATTGATGAAAACAGTCATAAGTACAAAAGATATTTGCCCTAGAAATAAGGCTGCAAAAATAATAGTACTGCTTTTTTGGTACTGCTGAAAGTTTTGTTCTTTTTTGTTCATGTTGGTTTTGTTTGGTGCTTTATTGTTAAAAAATAAGAATTTTCAACTTGTAATGAATTTTTATTTCGTTCTCATATAATTTTTGAGTGCTTTCGATTGCAACAAAATCATGAGCACAATCAGCGTAATGATAAGAGCTACATAAGCCATGGCGTAATTCATTCCCATTGCAAAAACCATAAAAATGGCCGCAAATAAAATTATTGCCGTTAGTATTCCTGCAATATGATGTACAAATCTCCATTTTAAAAGTAAGCCAATGGCTATAATAATAGTAAGGCCTCCCATTATTTTAAAATGGCCTGTTTCGGCTACAAAAAGTTCTTGATACACATCGGTTACAATAGGTATTGCAATGAGAATAATAGCAGCGCTAAGTGTTGCCACAAATCCCTTTTGTTGGTGAAATTTTAAATTCATGCTTTTGTTTATGATTTTAAACTGTCTTATCCTTATTGGGAAAATTTCTTTGTTCTCCTGTTCATGTATAAAAAGATGAGGACTTAACTCATTGTCCAGTAAAATATAGCAGCACCACCCAAACTTTTAAGGTGTAAACTGCACAAAATTTGAACTGGGACACAGCACTTTAATTTACCCATAAACCAACTATTTTCCTTATACCTCCTTGTACTTTCGTGCTTTATTTTTTAATTTCTTGAACTCGATACAAATTATACAAGTTTTTATTGTACGGATAATCCCAACATCCCATTCTGTGATAAATGTTCCCGCCAAATCCTTTCTTAAAAATATGCACTCCATGCAAAGGGTGAGACTGATTTAAATTAGGAGCAGAGCCAAACATATCATATTCGGTACACCCCCATTCTTTTGCAATTCGTATGGATTCCCATTGTAAAGAATAGCTTGCCATTAAGTTATCTTTACAGGATGTTGATGCTCCGTATAAATATATTGCTCGTTTCTTTGACAAAACTAAGAACATTGATGAAAGAAAATTACCTCCAAAATCAGCCATTAACATTTTAACCGTTACGCCTTTTTTATTATTGTCCTGATTTTTTAATATGGTAGCAAAGTATTCTTGAGTTTGCGCTGGTATTTCGTGTCGAGTTGATGTTTCGAGATATAATTTATACCATTCTCCAATGTGCTCAATTCCGTATTCACGCACTCTAATTCCTTTCTTATTTGCTTTTCGCACGTTATATCTTGTATTGTATCTCATGTTATTGAGAATATCCTTTTCTTTTAAAGTCAAATCAAGAAAAAAGGTGTTTTTGGGCAAATGATCCTCTATGCTCTTGTGCAGATTCCAATTATTCGTATTAAAGTTTAGCCTATATTCCTGAGTATTATGTGGCGGTGGTCCAAACCAATTTCCTGAATTGTCAAAATATTCCTCTTCTGTTGCCCACTGATTCTTCCAAATTAAATCGTAACGAATAAAAATGCAGTTTTCTGGAAGATGTGGTTTTATAGATTCAGATAATTGTTCTAAAAATAACCCTTGGTTTTCAAACGTAGGTTCTAGCTTAGGGCCGTATGGAATGTATGCAAAACAATTGGTGTTATCAACGTACTTGATTAAGACCAGTAAATCTTCATTAATTTTTTCGGCAGAACTAGCATTACAAAACAATAAGTCTTTTGAAATTGTCAACTCAAATCCTTTGGGTATAAATCCTTGCTTTCTTTTTACACGTGCCCAAAAAGGAGTTTGAGGCAGTATATTTGTGGTCTTAAATTCTTCAATAGGTTTCTTCTCTAAATTACAAATCATTCTTTTTTTTCTGCAAAATTAAAAAAACAAATACTAAATATGAAATTTCTGCTTTCTTGTCGTGAACCCTAAGACAGTCGGTTTAACTGGCTAAATCAAATCATTTATCTTCATAAATAAGGAAGCTGTCTAATTAAATACAGACTAGGTTTTCCAAAGTCCACTAGTCCTATTGTCGACTAATGACATTGTAAATCTTATTCCCTCCAATCTTTTTGCGCTTAAGTTTTCAATTCAAACTTCCATATTAATTTATAGGCTTTATTTAATCTTTATGTAGTTTTTATCATCACTTACAAGCCGCGCTATTGATTGATCCTCTTTTATGATTTGAAAGATGTTCTTATTTGTTCCGCTCAACATTTTAGAATCCGTAAGCCTATTGCTCCTATAAATTGAATGTTTAATTGGAATTAGTTGAATTGAATCATCACTTTTCTGATCAATTCGACCAATGATTACTATTGTAGAATCTTTTGAGTCAAAATAATCTGTCTGTTTGTATATACTATTTTCTGTTACCAATTCAGAGTGTCCGTTTTCACCAATTGAATAATATTTGGCTATTGAACTTCCGTAAAATTTCCGTCTAAAAAACCCATTCACTTTTACTTTTTCAGGATTCGAAACGAGAACATTTAAAGAGATTGAATTACCAACATTTTGTAATTCATTTCTCGAATTTGAGACGTAATGACCTTCATACAACTTTTTATTAAAGGAGTAAAAGAATGAAATGCCCTGCACAAATCCCATTTCTTTTAAACCAGGATGAATTTTGACTTCATAAATTTCTCCTTTTATTTTCTCCGTTTTACCCAGCAATGGTAATTCGAAATTATTCCAGGCAAAATAGCCAAAGAAGATCAAAATTAATATCGCGAATATCCAGGGATTCTTCATACTCAACTCATAATTGTTACTAACGCCCAATATGACTATTCAAGCCAAGTAAGCCATTTTTATATTTCTTATTTCCCAATAATTCTATGAATGCCTGTTCTAATTTATCTTCGGTAAATTTATTCATTCTGCATTGAATTTATCGTTCTGCCAATTTGCAGCGTTATTTTTTATGTATTCCGAAATGGTATTGTATGATTGTTCGTTTCGGATAATGTGTTCCCAATAATTTCGTTGCCACAATTTTCCGTCGAATGGTTTCCAATCCAATGTTTTCACACTTCGAATATATTCGTTGGTTGTCATTGTTTTAAACCATTGTACCACCCGATGTAGGGGCGAACCTACGTGTTCGCCCGATATTGTTTGTTTGCCCAAAGGGGGCATGGTGTGTAATTGCGGTTTGTTGGGGCAATCCTTTGTGATTGCCCTGTGGGCGGTTGCGGGTGTATTTGGGCAGACACGTAGGTCTGCCCCTACGTTTTCGACGATGCAATGAAAATGATTTGGCATAATAATCATTTCATGACATTTTATATCCGGAAATTTGTTTTCCAATTCAACATACCATTTTTCAATCATTTGCCCGGCGTCATTTAATTTTAATGTGCCATTGGTAATTTCGCCAAATAAACATTCCCTGTTTTTTAGGCATATGGTAATAAAATACAAACCCGCCTGCGAATAATCGTATCCTTTTAATCGGATAGACCTACGGTGGTGGATATTCGGGTTGTATTTATTCATTGTTTTTTGGTTAATGCGGCAATCACAAAGAATTGCCCTTACTTATTAGCGCAACTCAATAAAAGCTTTTTCTAATTCTTCTTCGGTGAATTTCATAGGCTTAATTCTCTATGGTTGTGAGCTTTGAAAGAAGGAGGTCTTTCATCTCTGATAGCTTTTGATTTTCAATAATTTATATTTTTATCGTTCTTTTCAAAAATCAATAAATTTTTCCTTTATAGAGCGAATTGGGCACAACGGCAGTCTGTCTAATAACCTAAATTAACTCGCCTAGTCTCTTATATTTCTTTAGATTTACGAATAACTAAATAAAAATGTGTGCTGGAGTTTATTCATTATCAATCATGCTGTCCCAAAAGTCACTATCTAATTTTTTTATTTCAATCACTCTTTCTGTTTGCATTCCAAGATTATAGTTGTAGACATACTCTGCTAGTTCTATTCCATTTATCAAAACAATTTTAGTAGAGAAGTTTAAACTTTCAACGTATTCATAAGCTCCTTTTGTAAAGTCCGAAGTGGTTATAAATACTCCTTTGTCAGATTGCGCTACAGCTAAAGCACCTACAAATTTCTGAATATCTTCACGTGACACATTGTTTTCAATAGCATATCTCTTTGCTTGTATATTTATACGCCCAAAACCAAGAATATCTTCTCTTATAATTCCGTCAATACCCTTATCATTCGAATATTGAGTCACTTGTCCAGAGTTTTTTATTTCTCCTCCATAACCCATTTTCTGTAGAAGTTGAACAACTAATTTTTCAAATTCTCTTGGGGTTTTTGATAGAATCGTATCAATTATTTCCCGATAAATTGATTTTCTAATTCCTTGATATGAAACAAAAAGTGATTCCTCAGGAGTCAAGTCATTTTCAATCTTTTCAGTTGAAATAATTTTAGGGTCTGAGTTTTTCTTTTTGTTGGGTTCCCTTGTAAGAAGTTTGTTACCAATATATTTTTTTATACTTGATGGATTTTCTAAAATTTTTCTTCCGTCCTCATTTATTTGATAAATCCCACGCTTCGGTTTAGACACCAAACCTGCCATATTTAAATAGCTAAGTGCCCATTGAACACGATCCATAAAAACTGGTCCATTTCCAGAATCATACATTTGATTTCTCTCTTCCTCAGCAAGTTTGAAATGTAATGATAACACTTCTTCGATTTCCATTCTTTTTCTGGGAATCCCATCACTTAAGATTCTTAGAGCCGGAATTTGTATTTCATCATATTTGGGAATTGACATAGTATTTGGTTTTAAATTTTAATATTTTTAACATCTAATCAGTCTTGTTAATATTGCCGCTAAATTTTACACAAACACAACTGCATTTATTTCAATTCTCCAATTCAAAAAGCTCTTTTCACCCCGCCCTTACGGCACAATAAAAACACTTTTTCTCTTTTTTAACCTTCCGAATCTACGAAACAAAAAATAGCTAACAAAACATTTATATCGCAAAGTTTATTCAGGTATTCAAGCGAGCATAAAAGGACTAATTTGTCTGTTTCCAGTTAAGTAGGAAGTGTTTTAGCTTGCGAAATTTTAGTTTTTCACAAGTAAAGATTCTTCAATATCCCGAACGCTATCGGGATTACCAAAAAAATGATAAACCCGATAAATGTGTGTGTGACTTTCGTTTGGTGGTAGCTCGCGCATTGCCTTAGGCTGTTTACTCTTGTTTGAGTAACATTCTCCACTGGGTTTTTCATATCCATAGATACTCTTCCAAGGCAGAAATTCAGAAGTAAAAAGCAATTCTCTTGTCTCAAACTAATATTAAGGTATGAAATTGAAGTTAAGGTACTTTATGCACACTGAATTGAAATAACTCGCAGCTTCGGGTTGTCTTGCTAATCCTTCATTTAATCCTGCTATCGCATAAGCTTTAGAAACGTCTACTAATTCATCACTAAAATAAGTTGAATTATATTCGCCTAATAATTTCGTTGCTGTACTATCAAAATCATCATATGCTTCTGGTTGCCTTGCGATACCTTCAAACAAACTATAAATAGCAATTCCTCTGGCTTTCCCTTCTACAAAATCACTGCTCATTGTTGATGAATTAAACTCGCCCAGGAATTTAATTGCTGCAGCTAGTAATTCATCAGATAATTGCGGTTGCCTTGCAATTGCATCGAATAAGCTACCGATAACTATACCTCTATACTCAATGGTTTTGTCGGAAAATGGCAACAGCTCAGTATAATCAAAATAAAGCATCTCTGTAGCACTAATTAAGGTATTAGAAATCTCAGGCTGCCTTGCCATCGATTCAAATAAACTACTTATTTGAGCTATCTTTAATGCATTAATATCAACATTGTCTTTATCATTAATAGTTTCAATTAAAGTAGAAATAGAATCTAATAAAGCATTGTGTTGGTTTATGGCCAAATTCAAGCTGTCTTGTAAAGTAGTTACTTCCTTTTCAATATCTGATAACTTTTCCTTATCACAACCTACAAAGCCAATAATACTTACTACGGCCATAGTCAAAAATAAATTCTTCATATTGCTTTTCTATTTGTATAAAATTAATAATGCTGGTTATTTCTTACTTTTCTATTCATATGTTTTCGAGAATTTCTTTCTCCATTTTATCAAAGACTTTTATGGATTCTCGTATTTCTTTCACTTCTTAGGAACTGTTTTTAAAAAAAACAGTAAGTGTATCTACAAAGATTTTTGAAGGAACACCCTCTTGTGACTAAGCGCAAATCAAAAAAAATAAATACAATACTGTTTGTTACTCACAATAAGATATTTACCCCTACACGATAAAGCCTAATTATCTTTTCCAGCTCGAATCTACGAAACAAAAACTAGCTAACAAAACATTTATATCGCAAAGTTTAGTAAGGTATTTAAGCAAACATAAAAGGACTAAATTGTCTTATTCTGTTGAACAGGGAGCGCAACACAGCAGTGAACAGCTATCTCCTAACACATTTAGGACTTATAAGTTAGGTGAAATCGGGTTCGGATTGCTTCCAATACTCAAAAGCCCGCTGCTCTGCTAGGCAGTTCACTTGTGAGGCATCAGAACTACATTGCTTTGCGTGGCAGTCTGCTTTTAAGGCAGCAATAGTGTGCTGCCCTGCTGTGCAAATCACTTTTTAGGCAGCAATAGTGCACTGCCGTGCAAATCACTTTTAAGGCAGCAAATAACTGTTGCACCGCAGAGCGGTGGGCTTCCAAGGCAAAAAAACCATTCTGCCCGCTGGGGCAGAATGGTTTTTCTCCATCAATTCTTGTTTGCCTTGCAGAGTAGTGCACCTTTAATGCCTTTGGCAGGCACTGCTCCAATTTTTACGTGAACTATTCGGGAACAGCCTCTGCAATCCCTTCCTTTTTTTTGCTTGCTGCCTTCGGAAACAATCTATCGGCAAAGGTTTTTCCAAATATTTTTACTGCATCCAGATAGTTGAATTCGTATTGTTTGCGTAAATCGGCCTGAGCCATTTTCTCATCGGCCAATGCTGTTTTAACCGCGGTAACCGCATTTTGATGGCTGCTGATACCACTCCGGCAAATGGCGATGGCTGATTCTAAAGGTGACTGATAGCGCAATAATTCATGCCCCTCCTCAAATCTCTTCACGCGATGCAATACCTGCTCAGCTTTATCGGGCTCGGCGCTTAAGGATGCTTCTGTTATGCTGGTTGTTTTTCCATCGGGAAACAACAAGTTGTGAACCGAACGCCCCGGATGGGCGCGATCGTATTGCTTGGCTCCGTCGGACAAATTGCGAATTACATCATCTAAAGCAGCATCGTTAAATTGCATGTCATCATAAGCTGCCGTTTTATCGTCTTCGCAAGCCAATCTAACTCCTTGCTTTTCTTTTAAATTACTTATTGAAGGTGTAATTGCAGTTGCCAAATCTTCTGCTCCCTTAATTCTTCTGCAGAGTCGGGTATGTCTATTAGAACTATCCAGATGACTTTCTGTCGACATTCTTTCGTATAGCATTTTTGCCATGTTAATTGATTTTTAATGAAAAACTATAATTATTTACCAGAATTGATTTTCAGCATTTACGTTCGATCCTTATCTCTCAATCACCAACAAATTAAACCAACTCCATCTAATTCTATTTCCTCATCAACAAATCCAACTTAACTCTTCTCTTTTTTTATGATCAGACATGTAAATTAATAACTTTTCTAAAATCACAACATAATCTCTTTTATTTATTTTTCCATAATTTGATTTTTTTGTAAAACAAAACCCAATTCATAGGGAATTGGGCTTGTATTTATTTGTAGTTATTTTTTTCGTTTTACAGCTCATAGTCTTTTAATTGGCTTCCGGTATTTATTTAAACAAGTTGTTTGGTTCATCCTAAATAGTCTTTGTAAAAAAAAATCAGTTCGTAGTACTTATTTCACGTAATTTTTAATTAGAGTATATAATTTTTCCTTTTTAACTGGTTTTTCAATATAATCATCGCAACCAGCCTCAATTGCTATTTCTTTATCTCTGGCTGAGATGTAGGCCGATTGTGCAATTACCGGCAATGATGGATGAATCATTTTAATCAATTTGGTGGCTTCCAATCCATTTAAGACAGGCATTTTTATATCCATTAAAACTAAATTGATGTTGATATTATTTTCGCAAAATTCAATTGCTTCCCTACCATTAATTGCATGCAAAATTTGAATATTTTCGCCGCTTAGTAGCTCCTTCAGGTAGGTGAAACTTATCTCATCGTCTTCTGCAATAAGTACAAGTAGTTTATTTACTATTCCAAAATAAGCCGGTTTATTGTTGTAATCATTCACATCCCTTTGGGGTTTTTTAAAAGGCAAATTAAAATAAAAAGAAGACCCTTCACCTTGTTTTGATTCCACCCAAAGGCTACCCCCTAATTTTTCGATATATGCCTTTGAGATGGCAAGTCCTAATCCTGTTCCATCACCAGCATTGGTTGGGTTTAAATCTTCCTGAATAAAGCGCACAAAGATCTTTTGCTGAAAATCGGCTGAAATACCAACCCCTGTGTCCTTCACATAAAATTGCAAAAAGTCGTTCTGAATTGTATATCCAAAATCAATTTTTCCTTGCTTAGTGAATTTCAATGCATTCCCAATCAGATTGGTCAGTATCTGAGTTAATTTTGTTTTATCGGTAACAATATAACTATCCAATTTTCTGAGCTCCGAATCTTGATTTATTATCAATCCTCGTTGTTCGGCTTCTGGTTTAAAAAATACGAGCAAGTCTTCCAATAACTGATTGATATCAAAATCTTCTTCAAAAACTTCTACCTGCCCCGTTTCAATTTTAGAAATATCAATAAGGTCTGATATAATATTTAACATGCGCTTTCCGCTTTGCTCTATAATTTCAATGTATTTTTTTTGCTTATCGCCTGTTAAGCCCGGACTTTTCAGTAAATCGGCAAAACCAAGTATCCCATTCATAGGTGTACGAATTTCATGACTCATGTTTGCAAGAAATGCCGTTTTTAAATTATCACTTTCTTCCGCTTTTTCCTTGGCCTCTATCAACTCCCTTTCAAATTTTTTGGTTTCAGACAAATCGATTGTTTGAACAATGGCATTCGTAACTTCTTTATTTAAACCAAAAACCGGTGTAATGATCGTCCTAATAACTTTATGCGTAGCCTCCTTAACCTCTACATGCTCCACCTCCATAAAATTATAATCGATTATAAAGTCGGCAAGTTCTCCTTTACTAAATACGCCCTCCACCAAGGGTTTAAATCCCATTTTGTCTATTACATTGTCTTCAAAAAGATTGTATTTCCCAATTACCTCCTCCTTTTTTGCACCAAATAAATCCAGACAAGCACTGTTTATTTTTATGGCGATGCCATTTTTATCAGATATCCACATGCTTATAGCGGCATCTTCGATAATTGTATCTAAAAAATTCGAATTTTCTTTTAATTGATTCTCGACCCGCTTCATTTTAGTGATATCCTGAAATGAGCCTGTCACTTTTACAACTTTACCATTTTTCTTGATCGGCTTGCCAATAGTGCGCACCCATTTATGAGTGTCTTTGGCAGAAATTAATTCCAATTCCAAATCGTAGCGTTTCCCTTGTTCGATACAATCCTTTAATGCTTTTTCGATGATCGTTCTTGAATTTGGAGAATAATATCTCAAGCCAATTTCAACATTGGTCGGATCTTCAGGATTCAAATCATGAATGGCAGCAACCTCCTTGGTCCAAGTTCCTTTACCCGTTTCAACATCGAACTCCCATCCACCAACCTTTGCTAATTTTCCTGTTTCCTCGAGTATTTTCTGAACTTTTATAATTTCTTCATTAGTGTTTTTGCTTGCAGTAATATCATTTATATTCCCAAATATTTGGATTGGCTCCCCTTCTTTATTTCTCAAAAAGATGGTTTCTTTAGAATGTAACCAAAGCCATTTGCCATTTTTATGCTTCATTCTATATTCGTGCTCAATAAATTCATTATCCTTAGTCGAAAAGTAGCGTGGAATTATGGTGTGCTGATAATTTTCAAAATCGTTGGGATGCATTAAGCTGGGTATCAAAGAATCTCCCATCTCTTTTATTTCAGATACAGAATATCCAAGAATTTTTTCAATCCCATCGTTGCTATATACGTTCGATTTAGACTGAATATCGTAGACATAAATAATATCGGGTGAAGTATTCAACAAGGTTTCGTTAAATATTTTACTTTTTTCAAGTGCTTTGTTGGTTTCAATCTGATTTATATTATTCAAACCAATTTCACATAACATCTCTGTAGTGCTTAGCAGGAAAGTTAAGATATCCTTTATTTCACTTTCTTTTATTACCGGTACTTTAGAGAGTGCATTAAGATATTCCTTTGTATTAAAGTTATATTTTACAGCTTGATCTCGAAAAGTTTGAATATTTGGAGTCTCGAAAAGAAACTGACCTGTAAAAAGGTTCCCCATGTGTTTTCCACGAATTATTATTGGAACTGCGACATCAACCAGGCCATTTAAGCATTTGTAAACATTGTAATTAACTCCTTCGGATAGTTTTCCAGCAATAATTGTATCACTTTTCTTACAATTCTTAGCCGTTTTTGGATGTTCACGATGAAAACAGGTGCAGATTTCCCTCCAGCCAGTCTGTACTATTATATTGCCCTCCAGGTCGAGGATTGCAGTCACAATATTAGTCAATTTGCTGAAACTTTTTAAAATTACAGATGTCTTTTCAATATCTATAATGTCTGGTATTTTATAGTCTTTTTCCAAGTTATTCGATTTATAAACTACAATAAACAAACCTAATACCCATTTAAAATACAACAAAATTAAATGACAATCAAGAGGTTGCCATTTTTTTCAGGCGAACAAAATTTCTGTGTTTTTTGTTCAAAGTAATTTTTATCTGGAAATATTGAATTGCTGCCTAACCCGAAAAAACTAGTGCAAAACACCAGTCCTGCTGCTTCCTATAACGTTTCTATTTTTTTAAATTGCAGTCTGTTAAATCAAACTCCCAGTACTTGTTTGCATAAGTTGTGGAGTTCATCGGGATTAGCAGAAAAATGATAAACCCGATGAAAATGTGTGAGACTTTCGCCAGGCTGCAGCTCGCACATCGGCGAGCAAGTTTCTAATTCGTAGAACGAAGTTGCGGTAGTTGGAGAATACTCCATTCTGCCCTTATTATTTGTAAGTTCGATTACTTTGGTATGTTTTTGCAGACGTTTTAAGTCGTCCTGATAGTTTGTAACAAATTGACGACAAGAAACAAAGAGTGGACAAAGGAGAAATAGTTGTATCGTTTTTATGGAGTGGTGTGCAATTTTTTGATCTTAAGAATTATGAATTGCCAAGGCAAATTTGCACCTCTCGCTACGAGGAGTAAATCTGCTAGACAGCAAAAATCAGTGGAGCGAATCAGAAAATATGCAGTTTGCATCACGCTCCTTAAAATACCAGAACACCCATCGTCTTGTTTTGGGTTTGATTTACAAATGGAATCATGCGGAATAGTAAACAAAAATAGATACAAGAAAGTCTAATTCAATACAGTCAGGCTTTTTTTCAGGTTTAGGATTAAGTCATCCCCTGACATGCTCTTCTTGTATATAATCAGAGCATGACCAACTTGCAGAATAAGGAATAAAGATAATACAAGCAAAAAAAAACCGAATCCTTATGGAAACGTGTTTATTCTTATCTGTTGAGTTCTTTTATTTTAGGATACTAACTTATTATTATCATTTTTATTAAAAGCCGCTGTCTTAGAATTGAAATAATTAACTAGAATTTCAGTCGACAATTCATTCCCCTCATAATCCCATCCATATAAACTATAATTTTCAATCTCACTGGAAAGCTCACAAATTAGAAACCCGTTTTCCGAATCAAAAATATATCTGAATTGCCAGGGTGAAAATTTGTATAACTCATTATTATATGGCTTACTAGTAAATAACTGACCCTTTAATTCAGTTGAAAGATGTACCTCTCCACATAAATTAAAATAATTCTGTTTTTGTTTTTCTGATAAATTTATATACATGTTCCGTTTACTTTAATATCTCATTTTATAGTTAACAAAAGTGTAACATTTTACGTCTACCAACTCGATTATTGGCACATCTACGGAAGAATTCGTGTAAGGTTTCCAAAACTTTCGTGGATATAAAAAAAGTTCAACTCCCAAAAGGGAGTCGAACTTTTAAATTCACACTACATCTAATTTGTCGCGTTATAAACACCACATTACCAGCTGTTATCTATTTTTGTTTCCAAACTCTAAAATAGTTCACCTTATATTCCCAATCCAATCAATTATCATCCGGCAATGCGCCAAACCACTTGTTCGATTCACAGTTGAAGTTCACTTCCAACGGCTAATGCCAATGCGTATTTTCGGCTTCCCGAAATAGAATTCCATCAATGCAAAAACGAATGTATTCCGAAGTCCATTCCAATCCCCACACATGGTAATTCGCTTGTAATTCTTCAGGGAAGTAATACTTTTTTGCACAGGAGAAATGCTTTTTGATATCACCTTTGTCTTTTGGCGAAAAAAAGCGCCTCTTAGTATTTAAGAAGCGCTCGCTATGTAATCATTTAAATTACACCACTAACTATTTTTTGTTTTTATAAAATTGCTGAAGAGTGTAAAAAGCTTTTTTCCGATTCCCTGTTTCCGAAATTAATCCTTTTCGATTCCATCCATCCTGATATGGAATAAGCATTCTTCTAGGGGAACGAAAATCAGCAAGTATCCATGGCGTTATTCCACTCAATTGTGGTATTTTATCGAGTGTAGGCAATGTTTCCTTGTAAAGCAAATCCTGAAACTCTTCGCTCCAACGTGTCAGGCTATCGGCATGAAAGCCTTGTAAGGCTCCAGCTCCAAATTCCGATATAATAATTGGTTTATCTAAATCTACTTCCCAACGAATATTTTTAATATTATCAACCTCACCACCATACCAGCCGTAATATTGGTTAAAGCTTAAAACATCAACAAGTTCAGCAAATTTGTCCTCAACTATCATTGTGTTTTGTTCCCCTTTTTTTCCATGATCTTCCAAAGCAGCACTCACCAATCGAGTATTGTCCAGTTTGCGGGTTGTTTTGGCCAAATTGGATAAAAAATTAAATCGTCCATCTGTTTGCGGTGTTTCATTAGCCATGGACCAAATAATAACAGAAGCACGGTTTTTATCCCGACTGATTACTTCCTTAAGCTGATTCTCTGCATTGGCATATGTCTCTGGATTTTCCCATTGAATGGTCCAGTAAACAGGATTTTCCTCCCAAACAAGAATCCCCATTCTATCGGCCAAACGAAGCATATTTTCGTTGTGCGGATAATGAGCCAAACGAACAAAATTACAGCCTAGTTCCTTTGCCCAACTCAGAAGCATATGCGCATCTTCCATGGAATGAGCACGACCGCCGCGCATCACATTTTCTTCGTGCATGCAAATCCCCTTTAAGAAAACAACTTCTCCATTTAAGAGAATATCCGAACCTTTAGTTTCTATTGTTCTAAACCCGATCTCATCAGTAAGCTGATCATCTTCAGCACTTAACTCAACAGCGTACAATTTAGGTGATTTATCACTCCAGTATTGCATCTTTTTTACTGGAAACTGAAACTTCACATATCCATTCTCATCTGTTGTAAATGATTTCTCTAGTTTCAATTCAGGAATACGAACACTTACCTTGGTATTGGATTTTTTATCCCCATTCAACT
>JBFFMG010000017.1:0-20416 GCA_041554215.1 Labilibaculum sp. | reverse complement strand
CCGTGCCAAAAGCATCCGTTTACAAACAGTACCGTTTTGTATTTAGGCAGCACAATATCCGGTTTGCCCGGCAGGTTTGTTGCATGCAGGCGGTAGCGAAATCCGTTGGCAAACAAAAATTTTCGCACCAGCAATTCGGGTTTGGTGTTCTTCCCTTTTATTCGGGACATGTTGTAGGATCGTATTTCTTTGGAATGCGTGTCGGTCATTGCAAAACAAGTAAGTACATCACTAATTTACAAAATAAAGCAGTCATACTCTGCAATTCCGCTTCTCTTAGCATCCATGCAAAAACTCTTCCCTACAGCCCTTTCTCTTGTTCTTACTCCTTTACTATTTTCCGTAGCAATTCTAAGGCTTTCCGGTGGCGCAGAACTATAGGGGAGCGACAACAAAGCTTAGGGGAGTACCGACAAGAGGCAAAGTAGTGGCGACAAAGTTTAAAATAGTTACGACAAGAGACAGGGAAACGGCGACAAAGATCAAAGTAATCATGACAAAAGAAAGGGGAGTTACGACAAAGCTTAGGGATACAGATTCACACTTTAGAATGAAAGTTAAATAAAATAAAAAACACAATATAAATTAATGCACAACAATATAAATCAAATCATCAACAACGCAAAGCAAATAGACTACTTCCACCCTCACAATTCAAACATCATTACACACAAGACTTTAGCAAGCGTTCACTACAATTAACACAAGATCTATATTTGCTTATTTACAGAACCTAAACACAATGTATTATAATATATTCATACAATTTAAATTTTTCATCAATAAAAACAATGAGTTAACATAAACGAGACTAGCAAAGGCTTTCAAAGCATTTCTATTAAATTTCATAATAATTTATTCATTACAGTCTTTGTTTATACAAAAACAGTTCGTAATTTTCATACTGTTCTTTAAATAAATAAATTATGAATATGAGTCAAGCAAGATCTTACACTGGCACCGATGCCAACTTTATCAATTTCTCGGGTCAGCGAATTAATTTAGTCACCGAAAAACATGATGACTTTATTAGTTTCTCACCCATTTTTACGCCAACAAGTCTGCAGGAGTTGAAAATGGTTTATGAAGAGGCCTGCAACATCACTTCAGACAATGCCTATGTTGATATACAGGCAAAAGCAACCGAAAATGTGAAAGCAGAACTGGATAAGTGCTGTAAATTTTTCCAACGCTCGAAGTTCGATATCGAAATGGCATTCCCTAACGATAAAAAAATGTGGGATCAGTTTGGTTTCAACGATTACGAAGAAGCCAGAAGAAGTGGGAAATTCATGTACATGTTTCTTACCGACTTGCACATGGTTGCTATCCGAAATGCCAAACCTCTAACTAAAGTTGGCTGGACAAAGGATAATTTCACCGTAATTTTGCAACACCGCGATGAATTAAAGAATTGCATGAATGAGCAATCGGACAGCATTATGGATCGTAGCCGTGCAACCGAAAATCGCATGCTAAAATTGAACAGTTTGTACGAGAAACTGTCAATTTACTTTAAAGCAGCCCGCATTTTATACGATGGCAATGAAGAAATTCTTAAATGGTTTAAATTCCCTGCTGCTGCAGTAAATAAAAACGGTGCAGAAACCACAGAGGAAATCACAGAAGAAATTACAGAAATAGAACAATAAAGCCATATACCATTTAAAATCACAGCTAATTTGTTTATCATCCTCCATGCCTTTTGGTTTGGGGGATTTTCTTTTATAAATCCTCTGGCTAAAGCCAAAAGCAAATCATGATGCAATAACATGCAAAACATCTTTTAAATCTCCGGGTTGAAACCCGAGGCAATGGATATAAGACAAAGAACAAACCAATATTGCATCTGATGGGATCAATTATCCCCTGCTTTAGCTTGGGCAATTACAATTTCACAATGGGTTGGCGAATAATTGTTTTAAGGTTTTGCGGGGCAGTCCTTCGCGGATCATTCAGGTAAATTTCGCGGTGTTTGCCAGTTAATTGATATCCGCTATCTGAAATGTACTGGTGTAATTTTTCGATGGTAGGTTCCTCATCGGCATAAGGACCTATGTGCATGATTTGAGCAGACAAGCCATCGGTAAAATCAATCAATTTTATAGTAGTAAGGGAAGGTAAATCTTTCTTTTTGCTGACTTCCTCGCGGGCAGATTCAACCAATCCCTTGGTCACAAAATTAGGTTGCCTAATCATGGCCGACCATCTCCATTCATCCATTCTATCTTTCGAAAATTCTTCCATATTATCCATCCACCACAAGCACTCAAGAGGCATAACTCCATAATCGACCTCTCTACTTTTTCGAATTGCAAATTTAATTTTGTACGCCAAAGCATACAAAGCCTCAATGGCATTCTTATAATCTTTAGATGTATTTGGATTCCCTTGTCCTTCGCATTGTAAATACTGAAAACCTGGAACCTCAACAATAGAGATATTCCCTTTACGCTGGGAATAATACGGCTTGTATTTTTTCTTAAGATCGACCTTTTTCATATGAATTATTTTAACCAAGAACTGCTCGTCTATTTCGAAATGCACTTGCGGTGATTTACCAAGTTAGAAAATGTGAAGCATTGTATCGATATGAATTTCGAAAAAATAAGGATGATATTTTTCTTTTTTTCTAATTAAGTTACACCACGAATTGCCCAATGCACAATCCGAATACATTCCTAATGGTCAATCAGATCGACACAAAACAATAGGGAAAACAAAAATCTTTTTTTTTGTTTTTATAGTATTTCTCCTTAGGTTTATTAATCAAGTATTCAATCAATTATCATGTATTGATTGCCTTCTAAATACAACATTACAGCCATGAATAAAATAGTAATATCAATCCTCCTTGCTTTGTTCTCCTTTTCGGGATTTACCCAGGAATTGGATGTAAAAAAATGGGTGCAGGAGGCCGATGAAAAAATGAGAGGTACATCGAGTAAAAGCAAGTTTAGCATGACCATTGAAAGAAAATCGTGGTCGCGAACCATTACTATGAAAGCCTGGAGCATTGGCAATGACTATTCCCTAATGTACGTCGTATCTCCAGCCAAGGAAAAAGGACAGGTTTTTTTAAAACGTGGAACTGAAATGTGGAACTGGATTCCCAGCATTGAACGAATGGTGAAAATTCCACCTTCGATGATGATGCAATCGTGGATGGGATCTGACTTCACCAACGACGATTTGGTAAAAGAATCGTCGCTGGCAAAAGACTATACACACAAACTTGTGGCCGAAGAAAAACAACAAGAATTTGACTGTTATAAAATTGAATTGATTCCTACTGAAGATGCTCCAGTTGTTTGGAGTAAAATATACATGTGGATCAGCAAAAAAGAAAAACACTGGTTGCGCGCTGAATACTACGATGAAGATGAAATATTAGTGAAATATGAAGTCTTGTCGGATATTAAAATGGTCGACGACCGGGAAATGCCTACTCGTTTGGAGATGATTCCTGCAGATGAGGAGGACCAGAGAACAATTCTGATTTATGGCGAAACCGAATTTGATATTCCCTTAAAGGAATCGTTTTTCTCTATTCAAAACATGAAGCGAATTAGGTAATTGCGAACTGCATATACATTTAAATATGAATACGAATATTAAACTAGCCTGGCGAAATCTTTGGCGAAACAGAAGGAGAACTTTTATTACAGTAGCCTCTATCTTTTTCGGGGTTATGCTATCGGCCTATATGACCTCCATGCAAGAGGGTTCGTATACGAAGATGGTTGATATCGTGGTGAAATTTTACTCGGGATACATGCAGGTTCATCATGAGGATTATTGGGAAAACCGAAGCATCAACAACTCCTTCGAATACAATCAGGAATTGGTAGACGAACTACTCGCCAACAAAAATGTTGAATTTGTGTTCCCAAGATTGGAATCCTTTGGTCTGGCCTCATCAAAAGAACTGACTAAAGGTGCTTTGATTTTTGGGATTGATCCCTTAGGCGAAAATCAGCTAACCAAAATTGCCGATAAGGTAAAATCAGGAAAATATCTGGAAGCAGAAGACGAAGGAGTATTGATGGGTGCTGGTTTGGCAAAGTATTTACAGCTAAGTGTAAACGATACTTTGGTGATAATCAGTCAGGGATATCACGGAGTGAGTGCAGCAGAAAAATTCCCAATTCGCGGCATTATTAAACATGTATCGCCCGAGCTGAATAAAACCATTGTGTACATGAGTCTGGCGAAATGTCAGGAATTTTTTAGTGCTGAAAATCGCTTGACTTCCTTGGTAATTAATGTAGCCGACAATGATGTAATGAAACGTACTTTTCATGATCTGAAAAAGAAAATGAAAGCGCCCTACTCTATTATGAGTTGGGAAGAAATGCAACCTGAAGTAGTACAGCAAATTGAAGGTGACCGTGCCGGTGGTGTTATTATGAAAGCAATTCTGTACATCGTTATCGCATTCGGGATATTGGGCACAATCATGATGATGATTATGGAAAGAAGACGCGAATTTGGTGTTATGGTGGCCATTGGGATGTGCAAAAGAAAATTGGCAAGTGTTATTTTTTTTGAGACTATTTTTATTGGTCTGCTTGGTATACTCTCAGGTTTACTGGTCAGCTATCCATTATTACTCCTGCAAAGTGCCAATCCGATACCGCTTACCGGACAAGCAGCTCAAATGATGGAAGAATTCGGTTTTGAACCGTACATGTTCTTCTCAACCTCGTGGCAAGTATTTAGCCAACAAGCCATAAGCGTATCTGTAATTACCTTTATAATTGCCATTTATCCGGTAATTTCGATATCCCGATTAAAAGTAATAAATGCCTTAAAAGCTTAAAAAAACAAAAGGGAGAAAGGTAAAAGGAGAAAGTCAACAAGCATCAGCTTAAAAGAAAAAGATATGATCAGATCAGTAGCATGGAGAAATATATGGCGAAGTCCGATTCGTTCAGGAATTATTATTGCTGCAATTAGTGTTGGCATGTCGGCAGGTGTATTTACCACAACTTTTACCAAAGGGTGGATGAATCAGCGGCTGGAAGCAGGGGTTGAAACCGAAGCCTCGCACATGCGAATTCAACAACCAAAATTTGGAGAGAATTACGACCTGAAAGAATCCATTCCAAACAGCGAATCGATCGCAAATGAAATCTCTAAATTGGATCACATTAACGGAATTAGTCCGCGAATTGTGATTCAATCGATGCTTGCCTCTGCCGAAACAGGAACAGGTGTTAAAATCATGGGAATTGATCCGGAAAAGGAAAAAACCGTTACCAATTTGCACTCTAAATTATCAGAAGGAAAATACTTCGAAGGAGTGAAAAGAAATCCGATTTTAATTGGAGCGAAACTGGCTAAAAAATTGAAAGTAAAAATGGGGTCGAAGGTCGTAATTACCGTTCAGGATGCCTCAGGAAATATTATCGGAGGAGCTTTTAGAGTCTGTGGCATATTTGATATTTCGAGTGGAATGTTCGAAGAATCAAATGTCTTTGTCCGAAAAAATGATTTGGCCCGACTCCTGGATCTTGAGAGTTCTGTGTCGCACGAAATACTCGTGCATCTTGATGATACAGAACTGATCGATGAGCAGAGCCTGTTGCTAAAGAGCCAGTACAAAAGTTTATTGGTTCAGACCTGGAAAGAATCCATGCCTGAATTGGGTTATATCAATGAAATTGGGAATCTGTATACCTATATTTTTGTCATCATCATTCTATTGGCTCTAGGATTTGGAATTGTAAACACCATGCTCATGGTAATTCTTGAACGCATTAAAGAATTGGGAATGTTGATGGCGATAGGAATGAGTAAAGCCCGAATTTTTGGCGTGCTAATGCTCGAAACGGTTCTTCTAACATTCACAGGAGGCTTTACGGGGATTCTTATTGGCTTGGGCGCCACATATGCCACAATGAAAAAAGGAATTAATCTATCGGGTTATGCCGATGGCTTCGAAGATATGGGGTACAGTTCACATGTATATCCGGTGGTTGAATTTGAAACGCTTGTTACCATCGCCATACTGGTACTAATCACCGGAATTGTAGCTTCTATTTATCCGGCACGAAAAGCTTTAAAATACAATCCCGCTGAAGCGATAAGAACAGAGTAATTGGGTTAATATGCACCTTAAAAGAACAAAAAAATGAATATCATAGAAATTACGAACCTTCATAAAATATACAACGAATCGGAAGTAAATGTGCATGCCGTGAACAACGTAAGTCTAAATTTTAAGGCAGGCGAATTTGCAGCCATTGTTGGACCTTCCGGCTCAGGCAAATCTACTTTACTAAACATGCTCGGTGGTCTCGATGAGCCCACAGATGGTAAAATACTGATCGACAATACCGATTTGAGTCAATTAAAATCTTCTGATCTTATTAAATTCAGAATGCTGAATATTGGCTTTGTTTTTCAGTCTTACAACCTGATCCCGGTTTTAACCGCTAAGGAAAATGTGGAATTCATTATGCATTTGCAAAATCGCCCAAAAAAGGAACGCGAGGAAAGAACCATGGAGTTATTAAGTGCCGTGGGCTTAAAGGGACGCGAAAACAGTCGCCCGAGTAAGCTTTCCGGCGGACAGCAGCAACGTGTTGCGGTGGCAAGAGCACTGGCATCGAAACCCAAATTTGTTTTGGCGGATGAACCAACGGCAAACCTGGACTCAAAATCGACAGAGAATCTCTTGGAAATCATGGAAGACCTGAACAAAAAAGAGCACATTACATTTATTTTTTCAACTCACGACCAAAGAGTTGTAAATAAGGCTCACCGAGTAATTACACTTGAAGATGGAAAAATAATTAGTGATGAATACAAAAAAGGAACAGGCTCTGATTCCAAAAAATAGCACCCTTTGTAATGAAAAAAACCGTCCTTATCCTACTTCTTTTTCTTCCAATTCTTTCCTATTCTCAGGAACGCAAGTGGAATCTGGATGGTTATGTGAAAGATCTGTATCTATTTTATCACCCGGAACAGCCTCCTATTGGATCTGAATTGCCAAATTTTCATTTGAACACCATTCACAACCGATTAAACTTCAATTGGTATGCCAACAAGAAGATTAGCTTTTTAATGGGAATGCGAAATCGCTTGATCATGGGAAATATGGTAAGTGAAATTCCCAATTACCGGGCTACTGTAAATGTTGACAATGGATACATGGATTTATCGTGGATAAGTGCCTATTCGGACAAATGGTTTTTGCATTCGATAGTCGACCGGGCTTATATGGATTACACCGAAGGCGATTGGCAGTTTCGAATTGGCCGTCAGAGAATCAATTGGGGAATTAGCAAGGTTTGGAATCCTAATGATGTTTTCAACAGCTTCTCTTATTTCGATTTTGACTATGAAGAACGTCCTGGCAGCGATGCAATTAATATCAGACATTATCTGGGCGTTACTTCTTCGATGGAACTGGTATTTAAAATGGCCGACAATTCCAGTGAAATGGCTTTGGCTGCCATGTACCGATTCTCAAAATGGAATTACGATTTCCAATTATTATCGGGTTGGGTTGGCGATGATTATATGGTAGGTGGCGGATGGTCTGGAGATATAATGGGTGGCGGATTTCGTGGTGAAATATCTTACTTTCGTCCGCGCTCATCCAGCAATAACTCCAAAGAAGCAACAGTAACTTCATTATCCTACGATTATACCCTTAAAAATAGTCTTAATCTTTCCATTGAAGGCTTGTTCAACAGCAACGGAAGCAAAAAAAATGCAGTAGGTTCAAATGTTCTTTTTGATCAAAATTTATCTGCAAAAATGCTCTCCAGAGCGAAATATTCTATTTTCGGACAGGCAGCATTGCCAGTAACTCCTCTTTTTACGGCCAGCTTTTCAACCATTATTAATCCATCCGATCATTCCTATTACTTCAACCCTTCACTTAGCTATTCTCTTAGCGAAGACATTGAGTTAATGCTGACAACACAATTGTTTTTTGGCAAGAATGGAAGTGAATTTGGGGATATTGGACAATTAGCTTTTGGAAGGTTGCGATGGAGTTTTTAAAGAATTGGTAAGTTATGCATTCGAAGGAATGTTAGTTTATCCCAGTAACCACGCTGAAATTTTATTTTCCCATCGATGACATGAAAGAAACCGCAACCGTGCAAACCCAGCGGATCTTTCCATTCCAAAATAGCCCACTGCCCATCTTCAAAAACATTTTCGACAATACAAGTCATGTCTGCAAGCGAAAATTCTCTGGCAAACATTTCGCGAATGGCCTTCTTGCCTTCTACCGGATCTTGTGTTACCTGATGGTTGACAGCATCTTCATGATAAAACTCTGCGATTTCGTCGGCATCTCCCCGGTTAAATGCTTCGACCCATTTTCCGACTAAGTGTTTTGGTTTCATATGCTATGATAATTACATTGACAATATGATTGCGGATATGTCTTGTCCCTACGGTTTCCATTCAGATTTCAGAATCGACATCACAAATTTATCGTGGTATTCTCCATTTCGAAGTGCAGCTTCCCTGTAACGACCTTCCAAAACAAAACCTGCGCTCTCGTAAGCTTTTACTCCGGCTATATTGGGTACTGAAACAGTCAGCATAATGCGGTTCAAATCCAATTCTTCGAAACCCATTTTCACAATCAGTTGGGTGACTTGGGTTCCAATTCCCTTTCCCCAATAATTCTTATCGCCAATAAAAATGAAATATTCTCCCGATTGATTGATACTCGACATTCCGGAAATTCCTGCGTAACCCACAAATACACCATCCACAAAAATGCCGTGATTGCTGTTCCTTTTATCATTTATCGCTTGCAGATACCAATCTTTAATTTGTTGATCGGTTTTCATAGCCTGAAATATCGATAAGGAATAAATAATTGCTTCCTCATCTTTAATCCAATTGTAAAATGGAGAGAGATTTCCGGGGGTGAGTGGTTGAAGGGATATCATTTTGCACATTTAAATGTATTGTAAAGACTCGAGTTAAGATATAAAAAAACTCCCTTTCTGCACCAACAAAAAAAGAGTTTTAATATGTATTTTGATTTTATTAGAATCCCTGACTTGCAGCAAAAATAATAGCAACAATAATTCCAATTGGATACATAGCAAGCATTACAATTGTAAAAATCCCCATAAACTTGTAGTGCGACTTAATGTACTTCATCGACTCGGTAAGACTTTGTGTACTCTTATTTGCAAGTGCCAGCTTTGTTTTATTTGCAAACTGCAGCAAATAATATATTGGAAAGAAGTAAACACCAGCCAATACTAAATACAAAAATCCAACTCCAGCCATAGGGAATGGGACTAAACTTCCCATTGAACCAGCAAAGGCAAACACTGCAAATGATCCCAATACCATAAATCCCATAAAAATGAAACCTATTATGGCTAGAAATTTTGCCCATTTTGAGGTTTCACCTAAATATACTTCAGCCTGAGCTTCTAACAACAGATCAGTTTTACTCACAGGTTCTTGTGTTTCTAAATTTTCCATGAATCAATAATTAGTTTTATGATTTTAATAAGGAGTGCTAAGTTAAAATTTATTTGAAAATTACAAAATCAAAAAACAAATTATTATCATTTATACTGTTTATTTTAAGAGTCCGTTAGATTTTAGTAATTAGTAACTGGTTTGATTTACATCTTGCTTATTTTCACTATTTTAACCAATAATGCTTTGTTCGTAAAACACACTACAAATCAGACGCTTACAAAAGCCTAACGAAGCATTGTATTTAAGAGTCTTCAAAATATGTTTGTTATAATTTATCCTTTGATTTTTATTCATCAGTAAAGCTCTACCACCTCACCGTAAACACCGTCTCTCCAACTTTCGAACGACAAAGCAGACTGCCGCCATGGGCACGCATAATTTGACGGGAATAACTCAAGCCAATGCCCGATCCACTTTCTTTTGTTGTAAAAAAGGGTATGAAAATTTCATCTGCAATTTCCTCATCAATGCCATTGCCGTTATCGCTTACCCTGATTTCGGTTATTTCACCTTTTTTAATTGAAGTCACTGTAATATTCGCTTTAGAATTTAATTCAGAAATCTGTCCGTTAAAAGCTTCTGCCGCATTTTTCACCAAATTAATAATTACCTGAACCATCATTTGTTCATCAGCAATGAAAGAATAATTTTTAACAGGAGGACTCAACTTTAGATCCCCAGCGAAACTTTCTCTTATGGGAGATAACAGAATATTTAAGCGATCGAAAAAAGAATGTGCATCAATGGTGACTAACTTGGGTTCCGGTGCTTTGGACAATACCCGATACGATTGTACAAAACGAATCAATGCTTCGCTCATTTCGGTGATCACGCCCAAACCGTTAATGGTTTTTTCCACATGAATATCTTCCGAAACATCATTTATAGCGCCCAATTTCTGTTCCCATATTCTTTTCAGTGATTGAGAAATAGAAGTGACCGGAGCCAATGAGTTCATTATTTCGTGACTCAGTACTCTAATCAGTTTTACCCATGCATCAATTTCTTTACGCTCCAGTTCTCCCCGGATATCCTGTAAAGTAATCAGCTTTACATTTTCATTCTCTAATCGAATTACCGAGCATCTGGTGATGACTTGAATGCGTTCTTTTTTGAAGACGAAATCCAATACTTTTTTCTGACGGTTTTTTAGTTCCGAAAGACCTAAAGTGAATTTTGAATCGACCTGATCGAGCTGCTTAATATGAGTGAATGTCTGCAAACCAAGTAATTCCAAGGCGGCCGAATTCACATCGGTCACGTAACCATCTTCGGTAAGAACCACTACTCCGGTGGCTATGTTTTGAAGGATTTCTCCAAAATATTTCTCTTTAATTTTACTTTTCACCTGCACCTCCTGCAAAATGCCGTTCAACTCGTTCAAACTTTGATGCAATTCATTAATAATCGCATTGCCGGTTTTAATTGGAAACCGCAAGGTGGTGTCTTCATTTTTAATGGCCTGAACAAAATAGTTCATTTGCTTGTGGGTCTTGTTTAAAAAGCGCACCAATTGCCATACCAAAACAATTTCGACCAAGAGAATTGGCAAGGCGAAATAATAGGATGCCTGCGAAAGAAAATAGCCAATCAACATGGCTAAAAGAATCACAAAACCAAGCCGTACGAACAAAGCTGAATTGTAGTGTCTATAAGCCATACTTCTTAATTTTATTGTATAATGTTTGTCGTGTTACGCCTAATTGAGCCGACACAGCAGACAAGTTCCCCATTTGCTTTTCGATTGCTCCCAAAATCAACTGCTTTTCCATATCTTCCAAGGTTCCATCATAAGCCTCCACACCCGAAAATTCATCCATTTTAAAAACAAAATCTTTTGTCCCAATTAGATGCGTATCGCACAGAATTACTGCTTTTTCGATTGCATGCTGCAATTCACGCACATTTCCAGGCCATCGGTAAGCTTCCAGTTTGGTAATTGCTTCTAATGAAATACTTATGCCTTTCTTATTGTATTTTTCTGCGTAAAGATTTACAAAAAACTGGACCAATTCCGGAATGTCAGCAATACGATCGCGCAAGGGTGGTAATTCTATTTGTATGGTATTGATCCGATAGAGCAAATCTTCCCGAAAACGCCCTTCTCCTATCATTTTTGCCAAATTGCAATTCGTTGCACAAACCAATCTTAAATCAATATCAACAGGTATATTTTCACCCAATCGGGTAAGCGACCTATTCTGCAAGACCGATAACAATTTCGCCTGCATTGGCATGGATAAATTCCCAATTTCGTCTAAAAAAAGTGTGCCCCCCTTAGCAGCTTCAATTTTCCCCATCCGATCAGCTCCTGCATCGGTGAATGCTCCTTTTTTATGACCGAACAATTCACTCTCAAATAAATTCTCAGCAATAGAACCCATATCAACCGTAACCATCACATTTTGGTTTCGGTTTGACAGACGATGAATCTCCTTGGCAACCAATTCTTTTCCAGTTCCATTCTCTCCAGTGATTAGAATATTTGCATGAGTTACAGCAACTTTTCCAACCACATCCATTACTTTTTCCCATGCTGGAGAGCTACCGATTATGTGGTTTTTATTTCTGTTTATTTCAGCGATTAGTTCATTTTCCTTCAAACGAAGATTCTTTACTTCTTTACGCGAACGACTTAATTTCCAGGCCATATTGATAGTCGTAAGCATTTTCTCGTTTTCCCAGGGTTTCAATACAAAATCGACAGCTCCCGAACGTACCGCTTTCACGGCCAACTCTACATCTCCATAAGCAGTAATCATTACCACACTCATTCCCGAGTTGTATTCCAAAATTTGATTCAGCCAATAAATTCCCTCGTTTCCGGTATTAATTCCTGCTTTAAAGTTCATATCCAAAAGCACAACATCGTAATTGTCTTCTTTCAATGCCGATAGTAAAGTGTTTGGGTTCGATAAACATTTTACCTTTTTACAAGTTCCATTCAATAACAAATCCAAAGCACTCAAAATGCTTTTATTATCATCAACAATTAAAATTTTGGCTTCTTTCATTTTTTTTTAAGATGTGAGAAATGAGATTTTAGATCGTAAATGGGACAATATCCAATTTTTATCTAAAGTAGAAAGGTTTTCAAAAAATTAGACAACGATTGTCTAATTTTTTTACACTCCAATTTAGCATCCACAACACAAATACCTATTAATATGAAACTTACAAGCCTTGGCATAGGATTGGATATACAATGCATAAATAACAGATATTATTATTCTGATAAATTTAAAGAATAGCTTAAAATGTCAATGGATCGCAAAATAGAAGTTAAGAAAGGTTTTAAAACCAAACATATTTATATCCTGCTTGGAATCATTTTTCTTGGTTTTGTAATATGGATGCTGCTGAGTAGTTCCACCTCTACCTACCGTACCGAACTCGAGAAACTGACCATAGCTGAAGTTTCGCAAGCTGAATTCAAGGATTATATTTCGATTATTGGAACGGTTGAACCTAAGACAACCATCTATCTGGATGTTGAGGAAGGTGGAAAAGTTATCGAAAAATTAATTGATGAAGGTGAATTGGTAAAAAAAGGCGATGTAATTCTAAAGCTAATCAACAACGATCTTAAATTGCAGATTCTCAATACCGAATCGTCTCTTGCGTATCAGGCCAATGAATTGCGCAATACTTTGATTAATATGGAACAGCAGAAAATCAGCAACAAACAACAAATTCTTAGTATCGACAGTGATATCATCAGACAAAAAAGACAGTATGAACAAAACCTGCTTTTATTCGAAAAGGGATTTATTTCGAAAGAAGTCTACTTAAGATCGAAGGAAGATTATGACCTTTCTGTGCAAGATCGTCAGTTACGATATCAGCGAATGGTGCAGGATTCCATTTTTCGCGAAAATCAGAAGTTACAAATGAACAGCAGTTTAAAAAATATGACACAAAACCTGGATATGGTTCGGGAACGCTTGGAGAATTTGAACATAAAAGCTCCGGCTGATGGTCAACTGGGAAGCTTGGATATCGAAATTGGCCAATCGATTAATCGAGGAGAGAGAATAGGACAATTGCATATTTTGAATAATTTTAAAGTGGTAGCCGAAGTCGATGAACATTATATTGACCGCGTTCGCCGCGATTTAAATGCTTCGCTGCAACGAAACGATCAGGAGTTTATTCTGAAAACTAAAAAGGTATATCCGGAGGTTCGCGATGGTCGTTTTAAGATAGATCTAATTTTCGACGGGATATCTCCTGAGAATTTACGCACCGGCCAAACTTATCACATCAAATTGGAATTGGGACAAGCAATTGAAGCTACACTGCTTGCTAAAGGGGGATTCTTCCAAAGTACTGGCGGACAATGGGTATTTGTTTTGGACGAATCGGGGCGTTTTGCCACCAAACGAAACATTAAAATCGGGAGACAAAATTCTCAATATTTCGAGGTATTGGAAGGACTTCAGTCAGGTGAAAAAGTAATTACATCCAGTTACGATACCTTCGGAGACAATGAACGGATTGATTTTAAATAACAACAATCACACAGACAGCAAAACAACATAATAAAGAGAAAATTCGTAATTTACCCCTATCCCGCAATACGGGACCTTGAAAGAAGCTTGGTAATAAAGAAATAACACTTAATTATTCAAAAATAAAATCGCTATGATAAACACTGTAAACCTAAGTAAAGTATTTAGAACTGATGAGATAGAAACTCTCGCTTTGAACAATGTAAATCTGAAAATCAACAAAGGTGAATTTGTTGCCATTATGGGACCTTCGGGTTGCGGCAAATCTACGCTTATGAATATTTTAGGCTTGCTCGATAATCCTTCGGAAGGACAATACACTTTCGACAGCACCGAAGTTGCAGGTCTAAAAGAAGGTCAGCGCACCGATTTGCGAAAAGGAAACATTGGTTTTGTGTTTCAAAGTTTCAACCTGATTGATGAGTTGAATGTATTCGAAAATGTGGAAATGCCATTGGTTTATCAGCGTATCAGCAGCAAAACCAGAAAAGAGATGGTAAACAAAGTGCTGGAAAGAATGAACATGAGCCATCGTGCAAAACACTATCCTCAACAATTATCCGGCGGACAGCAGCAACGTGTGGCAATTGCAAGAGCAGTAGTTTCTAACCCTGGATTAATACTTGCCGATGAGCCTACAGGAAACCTGGATTCGAAAAATGGTCAGGAAGTAATGGAACTGCTTACCGAACTGAACCGCGAAGGAACAACAATCATCATGGTAACTCACTCCATTCAAGATGCCGGCTACGCTCACCGAATCATTAATCTATTTGATGGTAAAGTTGTTATGGAAGAGAGTTTGGTTGCTGAGGCAATTTAAATCTATTCTCCCAAGTAATTGTTGATAACCGTTAAATACATAAATCATGATCTCTAATCATTTGAAATCTTTTGCTCTGCACCTTTGGAAAAATAAACTTTATAGTGTAATTACTATTTTAGGTTTTGCCATATCAATCATGTTTATTCTTCTTTTGGGTATTTATATAAAAAATGAATATTCGGCAGATCAATTTCATTTGAAAAAGGATAGGATTTTTCGTTTGACTCATGGTGAGGAATCTGGTTTTGCCCCACCTTCTGGACCATTGCTAATGCAAAAATTTCCAGAAATGGAAAATTTTACTCGAACAAGAAATTGGGAAGGTTATGCAAAGGCTCCAGGAACTCATAAGCTGAAAAATATGATGATGTTTGCAGATTCATCCTTTCTTAGCATTTTCTCATTCAAGATGCTTGAAGGCGATCAAAAAACTGCACTAACCAGAGAAAATACTGTTGTTTTAACAAAGTCTTTTGCCTATAAATTATTCGGTAAACTTCCTGAACAGGGGATTACTCTTACAATCAATGATCAAATTGATCTTGAAATTACAGGCATTATGGAAGATGTACCAGACAATACACACTTTAAGAAATTTGATATGCTTGTTAATTTCCCAACTATAGGAAACGTATTTGGATTGAATGATTTTCAAGAATCGTATAATAGCAATTCTTATGGACTATACATTCTGGCCAAACCCAACACGAATATCCAAGCTAAAGCACCCGAGATATTAAAAATATTCAAGGAAGTTAATTGGATGTTTAAAAGAGAATACGCCAACTCGATTGAAATAGAACCTATTACAGACTCATACTTCAGTACTTCTAAGTCCTACGAGATTAAAAATAAGAGTAAAACTTTCCTTCAGATATTATCGGGAATTGTATTGCTAATATTAGTGCTTTCGATTATCAACTACGTAAATCTTACGGTAGCACAATCGTCTTTCCGTAGTCGGGAAATTGCCATTAAAAAACTAATTGGAGGAAAAAGAAAAGACTTGTTTTTACAAAGTCTGTCCGAATCGATTATCCTTAGTTTTCTGTCTTTACTACTTGCAATCATTTTATGTTTTCAATTAGTGCCTGTTTTCAATTATATACTGGATACAAAACTCGATATTATAGAGGAGTTCACATGGATCAACATTGGCATTGCTCTTTTATTTATAAGTGTTATAGGTCTCATTTCAGGAATAGTACCTGCCATTAAAATTGCCCGGTTCGATCCCATTGATGTAATGAAAGGCAAAATCAGAATGAAGGAGAAAAGTATCTATTCACGAATCATGGTCAGCTTCCAATACCTCATTATTATTACCTTAATTACATGTGCTTTTTTCATCAGTAAGCAAACTAATTTTCTTCGGAATCATCAACTGGGTTTCGAAAAGGAAAACATGCTCTGTTTTGAGAGTGAAATTCCACAAGAGAAACAACGCGTTTTGGAAGAAATACTGAAAAAAATTCCCGGTGTAGAGGAAGTTTGCCTAAGCAGCGGAACCCCATTGGACGGAGGAAACAATTCTTGTTTTACTTACGAAAATAAAGAGGTAAGCTTCCAACATTTTATTGTGGATACCAGTTTCTTTAGACTGTTGAACATTCCAATAAGAAAAACAGGTGTTGCCTTTTCTAAAAACATGTGTTTGTTGAATGAAGCTGCCATAAAAGAACTCGAATTGCCTGAAAATATGACTAGTTTCAAGCTTCAAGATACTGAATATCCCGTTTACGGAATCGTCAAAGATTTCCACTTCAGAGATTTAAAAAGCAAGTTAGGACCTGCCTATTTTCATATTCTAAAACCAGATCAGTCTGCCTGGAGCTATGTGATAAAATTGAATGGAAAGAATAATTACGAAACCATTCAAAAAATTAAAAAGGCACATAGCGACTTTACGGATGGTATTCCTTTAAAGTTGGAATTCTTTAACGAAACGGTTCACAACTGGTACGAAAAAGAAGACAAAACCGGCAAAATTGTGATGTATTTTACGCTGCTTACCGTAATTATTTCGGTTATGGGATTGTTTGCCATGTCGCTCTACTACGTGCAGCAAAAAAGAAAAGAAATAGGCATCCGTAAGGTAAATGGTGCTAAAACCAAAGAAATATTGGCTATGCTAAACAAAGATTTTCTGAAATGGGTAGTCATCGCCTTTATTATCGCCTGCCCAATTGCCTGGTATGCCATGAATAAATGGCTCGAAAATTTTGCCTACAAAACAGAACTCAGCTGGTGGATTTTTGCCTTGGCAGGATTCATTGCCATGGGAATTGCATTGCTTACCGTTTCGTTTCAATCGTGGCGGGCGGCAACAAGAAATCCGGTGGAGAGTTTACGATACGAGTAAACAAAATTGTGAAATCACCCTCTTAAAAGTTAAATGGAACAAGCTGAATAACTCAACTATTTATAAAACGAATCATGAATCTTCCTTTAAATCTAACATTAGCAATCCGAAATATCTTCAAGAAAAAAACACAATCTATAATTAGCATTTTAGGATTGGGTATAGGTGTAGGATGTGTTTTTCTTTTGATGTTACTTTATATTCATGAGAGTTCCTTTAACGACTACATTCCCAACAAGCAATTACTTCACAGAGTTTTGCAAGGCAATGATTGCAGAACTTCATTCCCTTTGGCAAGCACAATTCAAGATGAAATTCCTTTGGTCGATAATTATTTTAGGTACTATCAAACTGCCGATGTCGAACTAAAAAATTCTCAGAATGAAATAGTACAGGATCGTCAATTTGCTTTTGCCGATGCTACAATATTTGATTGCCTTGGTATCAGATTCATACAAGGAAAACCTGCCCAATCAAAGTATGAAGTTTGTATTTCTCAAACTACTGCAAAAAAATATTTTAATAGTCTCGATGTATGCGACCGCATTCTAAAAATAAAGCTGAATAATCAATTTATATCCTTACAAATTACGGGCGTTTATAAGAACTTACCCACCAATTCAACTTTCAACCCCAATTTCATCGCTGATATTGACTTAACAGGAGAGGTTCTCAATCATAATCAACAAATGTTCGGGCATTATGGACAGGAAAACGAAGATTTTAAAGATTGGAATCACTTTCCGTTCCAAAGCTATCTGCTCCTAAATCCGCAAGCAAATCCAGAAACAATCGTTCGCAACATCCAAAGTTATAAAGAACGTTCAAATCACGAGAAACGGAAAACAATGGATTATAAATTGCAGGCAATTACCGATATCTATTTAAATTCAAGTGATATTAACGGAGATACATTTACTCCTGCCGGAAATTCTAAAGAACTAAGCTATTTTTTAGCTATTGCCGTTTTTATATTACTCATTGCGATTGTCAATTATATATTTTTAACCAAAGCAAAAATTACTGCTCGCTTAAAAGAATTGGGAACTCAAAAAGCATTGGGGGCATCCAATATTTCCATACGCAAACAAATAGTTCTCGAATCAAATTTGATTTCCTTTATTAGCCTACTGCCTGCTCTTCTGATTGTAATTTTAGGCATTCCATTTCTGAATGCGACTCTCGACAGAAATTTAAGTTTTGAATTGTTCTCTATATGGCAGGTGTGGTTTTTACTAATTCTAATTATTTTACTTACCGGTTCTGTTGCTGGAATTGCAATTGGACTAAATATCTCAAGAGTTTCAACAGTTCTATTACTTCTGGGTAAGATTTCCCAAAGACCAAAAGTAAAATCTTGGAACAACTCCTTCCTAAGCCTGCATTTTGCCATATTTATGGTATTGGTTGTTGGTGTTCTAACGGTAAAAAAACAGCTCCATTATGCACAAACGAATTCTCAAAACATCAATCCGAAAAATATCATTATCTGTGAATTAAACTCCCCGGAGTTAAGCAGTCAATTCGATGTTATCCAAACCGAAGTGGAAAAACTGCCCGGAGTTTTACATTCTGCAGGTTCTTCCTTTATTCCTCCCTTCAACAGTTTTCTTCCAGTTAATTTACAATACGAGAATGAACGAATTCAATTTGACGGATTGATTATGGGTGAAGGCATGATAGAACTTCTGGAACTTAAAATTATAGAAGGAGAAAGTTTTGGAAGCTTCCAAACCGATCGTACGGAAATGATTTTTAACGAGTCGGCAGCCAAGCAATTTAATCTAAAAGCAGGAGAAATCTTTAATGGATTCTATGTAAAAGGAATCGCAAAAGATTTTAACGCTCACTCTTTCCGAAGAATGATTCAGCCCATGGTTATTCTTCAGCAAGATCCTAAAAAAATGAATCTGTTTGCTATCAAAACAAATGGGAAAAATGATACTGAAATTACGCAGTTCATTCAAAAACTATTTAAAGAGATTTCTCCTGATAAAATGGTAAAAGTCTATTCTCTTACCGACCAGATTACCGAGTTCTACAAAACTGAACAACAACAAGCCAAACTAATCAGTGCCTTTTCCTTCCTTGCTATTGCGCTATCGATAATGGGATTACTAGGAATGGTACTCAATACATTATCAAGAAAAACTAAAGAAATAGGAATCCGCAAAGTTAACGGAGCTAAAACTTTTGAAGTAATTGCAATGCTAAACAAAGATTTCCTAAAATGGGTGGTCATCGCCTTTGTTATCGCCTGCCCAATTGCCTGGTATACCATGAATAAATGGCTCGAAAACTTTGCCTACAAAACAGAACTAAGCTGGTGGATTTTTGCCCTTGCAGGAATCATAGCCATGGGAATTGCGCTGTTTACCGTTTCATTTCAATCCTGGAGGGCTGCAACTAGAAATCCGGTGGAGAGTTTGAGGTATGAGTAAACCAATCAAAAGATTGAGAGTAGAACCATCATAAAAACTTAAAATCATGATAAAGAATTATTTTAAGATCGCCTTAGCAAATCTTGCTAAAAGTAAAGCTTATTCTTTAATCAGCATATCTAGCCTTACTTTGGGGTTAGCAGTTAGTATTTTGCTTTTAATTTATGTTCTGGATGAATTGAGCTTTGATCGTTATCATGATAAAGCCGATCACATCTACAGATTGTGTCAGGAACAACACCCATATCAATCGCCTCAAACAGCAACTTACTTGGATGATAATCTTCCAGAAATAAAATCTCATGCTAGAATTTTGCATCGCCCGAATGAAATTATTCAGTATAAAGAACTCCGTTTTAAAGAAAGCAATGTCGCTTATATTGACCCTGCATTGTTTCATATTTTCTCCTTTAAATTCGCAAAAGGGAATCCCAAAACAGCATTAGATCAACCAGCTAGCATTGTAATATCCGAGAAAATTGCACAGAAATATTTTGGCAATGCAAACCCTATTGGCCAAATATTCAGGTTAAATAATGAATATGATTATACAATTACGGGAGTCGTAGCAGATTTACCTCATAATTCCCATTTTCGATATGAAATTTTTGCAACACTGGTAGATGCCAATACAGTTTATGGCGTTGATTTGATGAATAGTTGGGGTTGGGAAAATTTTCTGGTCTATTTTGAGATGCAGGATGAATTTTCCAAACCAGATGTTGAAGCTAAAATCAGTCAGATACTTAGAAAAGCTCAAAATGCAGATCCTGATAGTCCATTAACAAAATAT
>JBFFMG010000016.1:0-20579 GCA_041554215.1 Labilibaculum sp. | reverse complement strand
GCTTGTGCAGTTATTCCTGTTGTGCTCATGCGCAAGGAGGCAAATCCCCAATAAAGAAAATTAAATATGGTTCCACCTAAGGCTATGGCACCTATAAAATCAACATTCCCTAAATGTCCCATCAAGGCTAGGTCAACAATACCCAAAAGAGGAATGGTAATATTACTGACAATATTTGGAAGCGCTATTTTGAGAATTCGTTTGTTCACAAGAGAATATTTTAAGGCACGAAAGTAGCTAAAAATCTTTTATAGAACAGGCTTTTTTGAGTGTGGAAAATAAAAGACAAAAAAGTCTTTAAATTAATTGGATTTAATCTAGATAAAAATTAGCTTTGTTTTAGTGTTAAGAAAATAGATAATAATTACAATTAAAAAAGATATAAAATATGGCATTTGAATTACCAGAATTACCATATGCTTACGATGCTCTTGAGCCGCATATTGATGCTAGAACAATGGAGATCCATCATTCAAAACATCATGCCGGATATACAAATAATCTAAATGCTGCAATTGCAGGAACGGATCTAGAAGGAAAAAGCATTGAGAATATATTAGCAAACATTTCAAAGCAATCAGTTGCTGTCCGAAATAATGGAGGTGGATTTTTTAACCACGATTTATTTTGGAACGTAATGTCTCCAAATGGAGGAGGAAAGCCATCGGGCTCATTATTAGCTGCAATTGAAAAAGATTTTGGATCGTTTGATTCATTTAAAGAAGAATTTTCCAAAGCTGCTGCTACTCGTTTTGGTTCAGGTTGGGCTTGGTTGGTGAAACAATCAAACGGCAAACTTGTTGTGAGTTCAACTCCAAATCAAGATAATCCTTTAATGGATTTAGCAGAAGTAAAAGGAACACCAATTTTAGGATTGGATGTTTGGGAACACGCATATTATCTGAAGTTTCAGAATAAAAGACCAGATTACATTTCAGAATTCTGGAATGTAGTAGATTGGGAGAAAGTGGCTAAACGCTTTCAGGATTAGTTTTGTTTATTGTTTTTTTGATTTTGGGACCGGCTTTCTTTTGAAGGCCGGTCTTTTAGTTTTATGCTATTAATTATTGAATATGTGGAAAATTATGGTGAAATTGTATCGTAAATCAAAATAACAAAATCATGATACACGAGCTACCAGAATTACCTTATGCATTAAATGCACTGGAACCTTCAATAAGTCAAAAAACATTGGAGTTTCATTACGGAAAGCACCATCAGGCTTACGTTACCAATTTAAATAATTTAATAAAAGGGACCGCTTTCGAAAAGGCAAGTTTAGAAGAAATTGTTCGACATTCCGAAGGTGGAATCTTTAATAATGGAGCACAGGTTTACAATCACACCTTTTACTTTTTGGCTTTAAGTCCGAATGGCGGAGGAAAACCTAAAGGGGCACTAGCCAATGCAATTACCGAGACATTTGGATCCTTTGACGATTTTAAAGAGGAGTTTTCTAAAGCGGGAGCAACTTTGTTTGGATCGGGTTGGGTATGGTTGGTTGCCGATTCTCACAATAAGCTAAGAATTATCAAGAAAAATAATGCTGGTAATCCGATTACCGATGGTATGACACCTTTATTAACTATGGATGTTTGGGAACATGCTTATTATTTGGATACTCAAAATGCTCGTCCTAAATACATCGAAAACTTTTGGAATGTGGTGAATTGGGAGGTGATTGAAAAAAGATATAATGAGTTGTAAAGAAATAAAACAGTAAAAAAAGCGGTGATCTTATGAATTGAGATTACCGCTTTTTTATTGTGTGATATTTGTTTTGAGATGATTAAAAATCAGCAATAATTAAAACAATTGATTTCTGAATTAGAGGGTGTAATTTGCTTTCCTTTCATTTTTAGATAGTTGCAATATGTATTAGTTTTATTACAAGAATTGTGTAATTTCAATTCGTTGATTTAATCATAAAATGATTGGGATTTTCTTGACAGATAAGGAAAATTCCTTTAAATTAATAAATACCCAAGCTTTTGATTTGGGAAAGGCAGTCTCATAAATAGTTATAATTATCAAATGTTAAAAGAATTAGTTGTAAGGAACAGAAGTTACCGCAGATTTTACGAGGAAGAGAAAATTTCTTCTGAAGATATTCGTGAATGGATTGATTTGGCACGAATGGGTGCATCAGGTCGAAATGGTCAAACAATTAAATATCAGATCGTTCTAAGTGATCAGAAAAGAGAAGAGGTATTTAGAACTTTGGCGTGGGCCGGTTATTTGTCAGATTGGGATGGGCCGGTAAAAGGAGAAAGACCATCGGCTTATGTCATCATGTTAAATGATGATGGATTGGGAACGAACTATTTTAGTGATGATGGGATTGCCGTTCAGAATCTTTTGCTTGGAGCTGTTGAAAGTGGCTATGGGGGATGTATTATTAGGGCTTTTAGGGAAAAAGAACTTCGGGAAGCTTTACAAATTAACTCGAATTATAAAATAATACAAGTGGTTGCTTTGGGGAAACCTAAAGAAGAGGTTGTACTTGAAGAAATGATCAATGGAGAGATAAAATATTGGCGGGATGAGAATCAGGTGCATCATGTTCCAAAGCGTAAATTAGATGATCTGATAATAGGAGACTTATAGAGAGAAATTTTTGAGATATGAAACGTCCATACCAAAGTAATTTTGACACACAGGAAGATAACTACTTCAGCATGGTAAGTTCCATATGGCAACTAAAAAAAATTATAATCATATGAAAAAAAACATAGTTAGTTGTTGGGTTGTGCTTCTGTTTCTTCTTACAATAGGAAATGTAAGTGCACAAAAAGTTAGAACTGATTCTATTTTTTTTACTGGAGCAGTAATGGATCAGAAGGAATTAGCACCTTTGCCTTTTTCCCATTTTAGGGTTAATGATAAAAGAGCAGGCACCACCAATTCTTTTGGACGATTTTCATTTTGGGTTAATTCAGGCGACACTATTCAATACACATATGTAGGGTATCATGATGTGAAAATTATTGTGAGCGATAGTTTAAAGCAGGATTCCTATTTGTTTGGAGTGTTTATGTCGCAGGATACAATAGCTCTGCAGGAAGTGCTTATTTTACCTCGATTTGGTGATTTTAGAGAAGCTTTTATCAATGCAAAAGTGAATAGTCCGGAGTATGTTAGAGCTAAAAACAATATTAATTCGGCTACTTATGAAGCTCTTACCAAGGCTCCTGAGAAGATGGATGCAAAGGCAAATACCGATTTGTTGATTAAGAACCATGTTGTAATGAATGAACATCACGTGATGGTTCCTCCGGATATGATTGTTGGTGTTAGTTTAGCTCGTACTTTGCCCGAGATTCTGAGAATGAAGAGGAAGAGAGAATTGAAAATTCCTGACAATTTGGTAACCGATAAGGAGATTACTACTCTAAAGCAAATGTATAAGTATGGTCTTAAGAAAGAAGAATAAAAAAAGCGGTGATTTCACCGCTTTTTTATTGCCAAAACTCAGGAGATTTTATCCCCTGTTAAATAAAGCCTTTATAATCAGCATGGCCATTTTAGGATTTTCTTTCAACCTTCTGGTTGAATATCCAAACCAATCTTTTCCGAAAGGTACATAAACGCGCATTGTGTGTCCTTTGTCGGTGATCATTTTTCTAAGTTCAGGAGTCACTCCATAAAGCATTTGGAATTCATACTTATCCTTAGGGATATTGTATTTTTCAATTAATTCGAATGCAGGTTCAACTATATTTTTGTCGTGAGTTGCAATTCCTGGATAAACGTCATTTTGAAACATGAATTCGAGTCCTTTTATAAAGTTCTCATTAATCTTTTCGTATTTTTTATAGGCTATTTCTGCTGGCTCAACATAAATACCTTTACAAAGACGATAATTCAATTTGGAAGTGCCATTTTGCATATCCATCATATTGCTTAAATCATCTAAGGTTCTTTTTAGATAAGCTTGAACCACTAATCCTACATTATTAGGGAATTCTGCTTTTAATCTTCTGAAAAGTTTAATTTCTTTATCTACACATAGAGAATCTTCCATATCTACACGAACAAAATTATTGTACTCTGCGGCTTTTGCTACAACAGTGCGGATATTTTGATAACAAACCTCTTCATCAATTAGTAAACCAAAAAAAGTAGGTTTAACAGAATAGTTTCCATCAATTTTATTTTCCTGAAACGCTTCAATAATATTAATATAGGCCTCTTTGTTTTCGGTTGCCTGGCTTAAATCTTTAATGAATTCGCCCAATAAATCAACAGTAACTTTAATACCTTCTTTATTGAGTTCTTTAGATGCAGCAATTGCTTCATCAATTGTTTCTCCGGCAATGTATCTCTTCGAAAAGATCCAAACCAGCTTTTTTGGCATATATGGCAGAGTTGCTGCTATTAATTTATTAAACATTGAATTAGGTTTTAGATTGTTTATTTGGGTTTATTTATGACACCAATGTAAATAGTATTCCAAAATAAAAGAATGATGTTTATCAGCAATTACTATTTCCTACACTTTACCTGTAGAAAGGAATCCCGAATGATAAAATTGATGACACAGTATTTTTTAGTTTCCTTTTAAAGCTTATATTTGTTAGGCAAAATCAAAAAAAAACCGGCAATGGCTTTGATGTCTCAGATAATCGAAAAGGAAGAAATCTTTATGCTGATTCAACATATTCAATAGATCGGAGCTAAATCTTGAATAATTAATATTTAAAAATACCTATGAAAAATTTATCTATTGTTTTAAACGCGGTACTTATTGTTGCAGTTGGAATTCTTTATGTACTTCATTTTTCTGGTTCATCAGCAGATGCTAAAATGGTGAATTCAGCGGCTGGTGAAGGTGCTGTTGTTTATATTAATACCGATTCTTTATTAACCAGTTATAATTTTTCTCGTGATTTGAATGAGAAATTTTTGAAGAAGCAAGAAGATTCAAGAACTGATTTTAATTTTAAAGCTCAGAAGTTAGAGAAAGAAGCAGGGGAATTTCAATATAAAGTTCAAAATGGAGGTTTCTTAAGTCGCGAAAGAGCAGAAGAAGCTCAACGCGTATTAATTGGAAAGCAGCAGAATTTACAGCAATTGGAGCGTGAGCTTTCAAATCAATTAATGGGTGAGCAACAAGCAAACAGCAAAAGATTGTTCGATAGTGTAACTAATTATTTAAAAGAATACAATGCGGCTCATAACTATAGCTTAATTTTGAGCACAACCAAAGGTGGAAATGTTCTTCTATCTCAGGATGGTTTAGATATTACAAATGAAATTATTGTTGGTTTAAATAGTAGATATACCGCAAAACCTGAATAAATAATAAAATATCATATTTGAAGGGCAGATGGCTTGCATAGCTAATCTGCCCTTTTTTATATCTTTGTTTTTTTAAGATATTAGATGTCAGAAATAAGATGATAGATTAAAAGAGAATACTAGAATTTGAATTGTTATTTATTGAGGTGTTGACATTAAAAGTGAAGGGAGAAGTCTTACAACTAAATACTCAGATCTCAAATCTAAAATAAGAATATGGCTTTCGCTGATAAATACCTGAAAAAACAAAGCTTGTATCCTGATTATATTACCGATACAGTTTCCGATCAATTAAAGATTATTGTAACTATTCCATGTTTTAACGAACCGAATTTGATTCCAAGTTTGGAGGCTTTATGGAATTGCGAACGTCCGAATTGCCATGCAGAGGTAATCGTAATTGTGAACTCGGGAGAACATGTAAGCGAAGATATATTAGCACAAAACCAAGATACCATTGCCGCGGCTACTTTATGGATGGATTCTCATCAGGACGAAAAATTGAGCTTTTATTTGATTCACCAGCCTAATTTGCCAAAGAAGTTTGCAGGTGTTGGTTTGGCAAGAAAAATAGCAATGGATGAGGCGATTAGTCGTTTCAATAAAATTGACAAACCCAATGGAATCATAACGGGTTTTGATGCCGATTCGGGTTGCGACAGCAATTATTTTGTAGAAATTGAAAAGTTGTTCAAGAAACATCCGAAAGCAAATGGTGCCAATATTTTTTATGAGCACCCTTTGGAGGGAAGTGAATTTGATCAGCCAATTTATGATGCCATTGCTCAATATGAACTTTATTTGCGATATTATATGTTGGCGATGCGAATGGCAGGTCATCCACATGCATATCATACAGTTGGTTCAAGTTTTGCTGTTTCGGCTAATGCTTATATCATGCAAGGTGGAATGAACCGCCGACAAGCAGGAGAGGATTTTTATTTTCTTCAAAAGATAATTGCATTAGGCAAGTTTTATGAACTCAAAACCACACGGGTTATTCCATCGCCACGAGAATCGGATCGGGTTCCTTTTGGCACAGGCAAAGCCATATCCACCTTTATGGAGGAAGGAATAATCGATTACAAAACTTATAATTATTCAGCCTTTAAGGATCTGAAAAAATTCTTTGATTGTGTTGATGATTTTTTTGAAGTAGATTACGATACTTACTTAAATAAATTGATAGTTGATTTGCCAGGTCCGGTACGTTCCTACTTAAAAGAGGATAATTTCTTTGAAGCACTAGACGAAATCAACAGAAATTGTTCCAGTCTTGAGTCATTTAGAAAGAAATTCTTTGGTGCGTTCAATGCCTTTAAAGTTCTGAAATACCTAAATAATGTGCACGAAGAATTTATCGATGAGGAAAGCATTGTGGTTTGTGCCAAACAATTGTTAGTCGATTTGGGTATCGAAACAAAAGGTATTTACTATGCGAAAGAGTTGTTGGAGATTTATCGGGAATACGAAAAAAAATAGTAGCCTTAATTGCTAGCGGTGTTATTATATAATACATTCCGAAAGTACTATTTCGAGCAGAAAAGGATGGATTTATTTTAGATTAAATCTTCCTTAAGCGTTCCATCACCATTTCTTTGCGTTGACGAGAGATACTGACTGACGAGCTGTCGTTCATTTTGATGTAACCACCATCAGTTTTCATATAAGCCTTCACTTCATTTAAATTGATTAAATGCGACTGATGCACTCTAAGAAAGTTATAATCGGAGAGGAGTTCTTCAAATTCTTTAAGTGTTTTTGATGCCAATAACTTCTCTTCCTCTTTAAGATAAATGTGGGTGTAATTTCCTTCCCCCTGACAACGAATGATTGATGTAACATCAATAAAAACAATTTTATCACTTAAAGGAAGAGCAATTTTGGGATTAGATTCATTACTCCTATTTGCAAGCAAGGTTTGCAAGCGAAGCGTATCCGTTTTTGCTTTTAATCGCTTTTGTACTTTCTCTACTGCCTGAGAGAGTTCTAAGATATCTACAGGTTTAAGCAAGTAGTCAAGGGCGCAGAATTTAACGGCTTTTACTCCATAATGATTGTATGCAGTTACAAATATGACTTCGAAATTGATCTCCTCAAAACTCTCTAACAATGAAAATCCATCACCTCCAGGCATTTCAATATCTAAAAAGACTAAATCAGGACGGTATTCAATAATTGCCTTTCTTCCATCGATGGCAGATGAACACTGAGCAACAATATTTACTTCCGAGCAATATTCCAAAAGAATTTTTGCCAGATTTTCACGATTATTTTTTTCATCTTCGATGATGATTGCTTTTATCTGCATAATTATTCTACGGGAATTGTTAGTGTTATTTTCGTGCCTTTTGTTTGTTCTATTTCGCTTCTGTTTTCTACTTTCAGTCTGAGCTGAGTATTCAACTGTGAATTTAGCAAGTTCAATCGATCTTCCGATAATTTCATAGCCAATCCATTGCCATTGGTTTTTTTTGAATAGTTTATTCCTATTCCATCATCTGTAATTTCACATTGCAAAACACCTTTGTTTTTAGTAAAATCGATGTTCACTTCTCCCTTGCCAATTGGGGTTATTCCATGAATTACTGCATTCTCTACAAAGGGTTGAATAAGCATACCGGGAATTTCTTCCGTTTCCGGATCAATATTATCAGCTAAAGAGATATTGAATTGAAAATTCACACGTAATTGTTCCAATTCTAGATAGTGCTTTAATAAATCCAGTTCATGAGCCAGAGTTATTAGTTGTTTGTTCGAATTGTTCAACACCATACGCATAAGGCGTGCAAAACGGGAGAGATATAGATTGGCTTTCTTAATCTTGTTGTGATTGATCAGGTTTTGAATAGATCCCAAGGCATTGAAAATGAAATGTGGATTCATTTGCGAGCGGATGGCCTTAAGTTCCAATTCGATAATTTTGCGGCGTGTTTCCTCCCTTTTCGCAATTTGCTTAGAACGAATGCGTATTACCAGCAAGGATAAACCCCCAAAACCGATTATGCTTGAGAGTACAATAAGCCAAAGCCGACTGTTGTCGGCTTTAGAGATGGGTTGATTTAGAGAATTAAAATAGGTTTTAAGTAATTGGTTCAGTTTATTAAATGTGTTCTTGCGAATATCTCCAACATTATTATCTAGGATTTTTAAGTTTTTATCTAATAATAAGGTTCGTCTTCCATCTAACAATTTAAATTTTGATAAATATTCAGAATCCTTTTTTGATAGATAAATGAATTTAAAGTGAACGGTATCACTACTTGTAGTCTCTGGCACTGTGTTTTTTATATAGTGTGGGCGTACTGTTATGTAATTTATTTTATTGATTTCATTTTTTTGTGATTTAAGGATTCTTGTTATTTCTTCTCTTGCATCGTTTTCACTTGCCATGAAATATGTAGTACCTATGTCTATAATGCTAAATTCGTTTTTAGGGATAGTCCATTTTTTGCCATCAATATCAGTAATTTCTGAGAATGGAAATTGGTTTCCATTTTTGAAATAATCCATCTCATGAATTGCATGTGCAAGAGCGTTTGACAATGTAGGATTCCCTGGTAGTGATTTAAAATTGTTTAATTCATCTTTAATTATCAATTGATTCCCTTTAAATATTTCATATTCAAGAAGTTTGTAAACGGAGTAATAATAGGGGTAGCCTACGTATTGCATTCCGGCAAAAAGAATGTTTTCTTTAAAATTAGCTTCATTATATCTCCTGCCTCTCTCATAAAGAAAAGTAGACTGTTTTAGCTTTAGAAAGTTTACAATATATTTGTGGTAATTTGGAGAGCAAGGGTCGATTAGACCGTGAGGTTGTATGCTATCAAGATGGTCCAGAAGGAATTTGATGACTTCACTGGCTTTATCTGAGTCGTATTTCTCATTATGTCGTTGGTTACGAAATCTACCCTCTTCAATAGCTTCGAGGCTATGTATGTATGTAACTTGACGCAATACGATATTTTGATTCAATATTCATAAAATATGCACAATCGGCAGATATTGAATCTTTATTCTGATCGATAATCTTTCTTACATTATTCTGATATAATTTTATTTTTTCAATGATATTTTGTTTGGAATCATTTTGCTCATAACAATTAAGAGGAAAGGGTATTGCCTGAAATTGAAATATAGAATTTACATCCCTGGCTCCAAATCCTGTAGCTTTTACGGTCTGATTATCCCAATTGATATTGATTTTCATTCCTGGTCTCAAAAACAGTTCCGTTTTATGGTCATTAAAAGTTATAGTTCCATATACCGGATTCTTAAGATCAAGGGGCATTTTGAATTTGCCATTCTGAACTTCTACTTTCAGTTTTTCATGGTTTATTGGAAATTCAATATCAAAACTTGCTTCACCATTAAGTTTGGTGTTTTTATAATTGCCTGTAATAATTGTATTCGAGCTTTTTGTATTGTATGAGTAGGTTTTTAAATTAGTGAAATCGATTATAATTGGAGTGCCATTTTTTCGATTGATGATGATGTTGTTTTTCTGATTATTTGCATCAATCTCTATTCTGGCGCTGTTATCATCATACGATTTTAATTTCAAGTTGATTTTAGTCTTTATTTCTTCTTTTCCGATTTCTGTCTCCCAGTTTTCTCCTATTGTTATGTGGGTTTTCGGAACAGAAATTTGCCATAAATTAAGAATATGAGCAATTGTTGTTGGTAGACTTGAAGAGTAAGTATGGCCACTATAGTTAAGGCTTAGGTTTCGACTTACGTTTTTATTCAAAAAAGTCTTAGTTGGAAAGTCAATTAATAGATTGGCGAATTCATTTATCAGAATTTTCACATCATTATTTGTGTGCCATGGCATTTCGCATACGATCGATTTTCCCAAAATCTGTTTCGTTTCAGATAAGATTTTGTTAGATAAATTTAATGGATAATCTGTGTCATTATAGGTTAATTGAAGAGAATTTTGTTCTTCTACCTGACTATTTTGAACCATCCGATCAAGAGAAAATTTTAAAATGAGTTTATCTTTGCTAGAATCGATACATTCTACTAACCAATCTGTTTCCCAATATCCATGGTTCAAATTGTACGAACTATTGCCTGTATTTAGCCAAAGACCTAAGCTTGAGTTTTTGTCACCAATATTCAACACCATATTCCAGCTATCCCCTTTTTTAATTTTGGGAGAGAGGTCAATCTTTTCTTGACTTGTATCGTTCGCAAACGAAACTTGCAAACAAAAGAGTGTAAACAGAAGTAATTGGATTGTTTTTTTCATCGCAATAAAATTAAGATTAAACATTTATTGCAAGTAAAAATGAGAGAAAAAAAATGAATTTATTTAACCGATTAGCAAATGGTGTTTCTCAATTATTATTTGGTCGGTGAGGTTGATTATTTTATAAAGATTCATTTACAGGATACACTTTACTCCTCAATCATTATAAATATATCTTCGTTTTCCTTCTTCATAAGGTATTGTTCTCGAGCGAATTTCTCGAGATTTTCTCGGTTAGTTTTTAGCTCATGAATCCGATTCTTGTCAGTTTCTATTTTCTCGATGAAGTAAGCTTTTTCTTTTTCAAGAGATTCTATAGTAGATTCATGTTCTTTTCGTTCCCAAACAGAGTGTTGGTCGAAAAATAACAACCAAAAATAAAAGCCCACGAAGGTAATTACGTATTTGTTACGTATTATTTTTAGAAATGTATTTTGAACTTTTTTCTGATCCATTTTGCTTCTATTTGAATGCTAAATTACAAAGAATATGCGAAAGTCAAAAGCTTGAAAAATCAAAAGGACAAAGTGTCAATACTTGCAGTTTTTATTTTAATATTTCTTGTGTATTCTAAAAAGGAGGAGAGGAGGATTATATTATTGATCTTTCGTACAGAACGTCCATTTTACTTATTGATTGCTTTAGCTCCCGGTTCAGGAATCTGATAAATTCAAATAAAAAACGACCGAAGAAACTTCGGTCGTTTTACACAATTTAATATTGTTATTTTCTAGTATCAACAGATCTCAAATCTGATATCTCTAAGATTAATCCTCTAAAAAGTTAGGATACATATAATCTGTAGCTGATACAAATGTTTCCTTAATTGTGCGAGGAGAAACCCAACGCAATAGGTTAATCATAGAACCTGCTTTATCGTTAGTTCCAGAACCTCTACCACCACCAAATGGTTGTTGTCCCACAACAGCACCAGTTGGTTTGTCGTTAATGTAGAAGTTACCTGCAGTATGAGTTAAACGCTTAACTAATTTCTCGATTGCGTAACGACAATCGGCAAAAATAGCACCAGTAAGGGCGTACATTGAACCTTTATCCAAAATATCTAAAGTCTCATCTACTTTATTATCATCATACACAAAAATAGTTAGTACAGGGCCAAACAACTCTTCTTCCATAGTAATGTAATCATGCTTAAGAGCTCTGATAATAGTTGGAGCAATAAAATATCCAACAGATTTGTCGTAAGTACCACCTGCAACAATTTCAGCATCAGGAGAAGCTTTTGCAGCATCAATAGCGCCAGCTAATTTATTAAAAGAAGCCTCGTCGATTACTGCATTTACAAAATTGGTGAAGTCTTCAGTTCCACCCATTTTAACTTTTTTCAAGTCTTCGTGTACAAATTTCATAACGTCGTCGTACTTACTTGCAGGAATGAATGCACGTGAAGCCGCAGAACATTTTTGTCCTTGATATTCGAAAGCACCACGAGTAATAGCCGTAGCAACTTCTTTCGCTGGAGCTGTAGGGTGCATAAAGATGTAATCCTTACCACCAGTTTCACCTACTATGCGTGGATATGATTTGAATTTGTGAATGTTGTTACCAATGTTCTTCCAGATATCTTGGAATACGCCAGTTGAACCTGTAAAGTGAATACCAGCAAAATCTGGAGAACTAAATAGTACTTCAGAAGCTGCAGGACCAGACACATATACCAAGTTGATTACACCAGCAGGAACACCAGCTTTTATGAAAATTTCCATTAAAACTTGAGCTGAATAAACAGCAGTTTTAGATGGTTTCCAAACAATACAGTTACCCATCATTGCAGGAGCTGTAGGTAGGTTACCAGCAATTGCAGTAAAGTTGAAAGGAGTTAAGGCAAATACAAATCCTTCTAACGGACGTTGTTCTACACGATTCCAAATTCCTTTTGATGAAATAGGTTGTTGTTTGTATATATCAGTCATGTACTGAACATTGAAACGTAGGAAATCTGCAATCTCGCAAGCAGAATCAATTTCTGCCTGAAATGCATTTTTCGACTGTCCCAACATGGTAGCAGCATTTAATTTCTGACGGTATGGTCCTGAAATTAATTCGGCAGCTTTCAAGAAAATGGAAGCTCGGTGTTCCCAAGCCAAAGCTTCCCAAGCTGGTTTTGCAGCTAATGCAGCATCAATAGCCATTTGGATATGCTCTTTACTTCCTTGGTGATAATGACCCAACACATGTTTATGATCGTGAGGAGGAGTCATCGCAAATAAATTGCCTGTACGAACCTCCTTGCCACCAATATACATTGGTACGTCGATCTCTTCAGAACGCATTTTTTTAATTGTTGCTTGCAATTCTGCTCTTTCAGGAGAACCTGGAGCATAAGATAAAATTGGCTCGTTAGTTACGGCTGGAACGTTGTATACACCTTTTGGCATGATGTTGTGGTTTAAAGGGTTATTTTAATATATTCTTTCACTCTGAGCAAATGTAGAAAAAATTCTAATACCTCATTTATGAGTATTATCATACTTTTAAAAAAGCTTGTAAATACTGCGGTTTAGGAATTTTTCAAGTAAAGAAAGAATCGTTTAATTTTTAACTTATGATGTTTTTTCGACAAGATCAGTTGACCTTCTAATCTTAATATTTAGATAGGCAACGGCAATGGTCATAATTGGACTAATGATGTTGAAAAAACAAAAAGGGGCGAAGGCCATGGTAGCCACGCCTAATGCTCCTGCCTGTGCCGCTCCACAAGTATTCCAGGGAACCAATACTGATGTTACAGTTCCTGCATCTTCAAGAGTTCGACTTAATACTTCAGGTTTTAATTTCTGATCTTTGTACGATTCCGAAAACATTCTTCCCGTAACTACAATAGAAATGTATTGATCCGAAGCGGTCAGGTTCAAAAAACCACAGCTTGCTGCAGTTGTTGCCACCAGCGAACCAGTTGAGCTAACCGCTTTCATCATAGTTTCTGTAATTTTGTGCAAAATACCTGCTGTTTCTAGGATACCACTAAAAACCATGGCTGTTAATATTAGCCAAATGGTATTTAGCATTCCGGCCATTCCTCCAGTCGATAATAAATCCTGTATGTTTTCATTTTTAACAGGAATACTAATATCTGTGAATATTGATTTCATCACTGTATGATAGCAAGCTTGTACATAGGAATCACTTCCAGAAATTTGTTGAATGATTTGCGGTTGAAAAATAATGGCAAATATTCCTCCTATTATAGTGCCTGCAAAAATTGCTGGTAGGGCGGGCACTTTTTTGCTGATAATTACAAAAAGCAAAATCGGGACTAAAAATAGCCACGGTGTGATCGTAAAGGTTTCTTTAATTGCTACTTGAACATCACGAATACTTTCCGGATTTATTTCTCCTTGTTTATTAAAACCAATTGCCAAAAAAATCAATAGAGTAATAATGATGGAAGGTATCGTTGTATACATCATGTAACGAATGTGCACAAATAAATCTACCTCTGCCATTGCCGAAGCCAGATTGGTTGTATCTGATAAAGGGGAAATTTTATCGCCAAAGTACGCTCCGGAAATAATAGCCCCAGCCACTATTGCATTGTTGTATTCCATTGCATTGCCAACGCCCAGTAATGCGACACCAATGGTTGCAATGGTAGACCACGAACTGCCAGAAACGACCGAAACAATAGCACAAATTACTACCGACAGCATTAAAAATAACTTCGGATTTAAGAATTCCAATCCGTAGTAGATCATTGCGGGCACTACGCCACTAATCATCCATGTTCCGGCTAAAGAACCAATTAGTAGTAGTATCAACATCGAAGGCATTGCAGTGCCAATACTATCTACGAAACCCTTTTGAAGATCATCCCAGTTTTTTCCATGCCGAAGAGCAATTAATCCTCCGATGGCAGCAGCAATCAAAAGTGAAAATTGATTGGCGCCTTCAATCGCACCATCACCAAAAACAATTGCATTTACACTTAGCAGAATTATTAGCAGAATAATAGGAATAAGGGATTCCCAAAGGGAGATGGTTATGCTTTTTGTAGTCATTTATGGTTTAAGGTCGATTAATATAGTGGGTGAACTTACGAAAAAACAATTGGAAAAGAAAAAGGGACATGCTGCAAGCATATCCCTTATATAAATATATGGTTTTGGAATTTCTCTATTCCTCCAAAGTAGTCAGCTCATGATAGCGCGTTGGTACCATTCCAATGGTATTCAGTAAATGCTGATCTTCGTTTACAGTCATATTTTTTACGGTAAGCAACTTATCTCCAAAAAAGATAGAGTTTGCTCCGGCAAGGAAACAAAGTGCTTGACCTTCCTGACTGTAATGCGTACGTCCGGCAGCAAAAGCAATAACCGCTTTTGGCATTAGAATACGGGCAGTTGCAACGGCACGCACCATATCAAAAATACCAATGGTTTCTTTACCAAAAAATGGAGTTCCCTCAACGGGGACTAATGAATTCAACGGAACATTGTAAGGGTGTTTTTCCTGATTCGATAGGGTACGAAGCATTTCGATACGATCTTCGTCGGTTTCTCCCATTCCTAAAATACCGCCAGAGCAGTATGAAATACCCGCTTCCTGCAAATTGGCAAGAGTTTCCAGTCTTTCTTTGTATGTACGTGTGGTGGTGATATTAGGATAGTATCGCTCCGAAGTGTCCAGATTGTGATTGACGGCAGTAATTCCTAAACCAGCCAATTTCTTTGCTTTTTCTTTGTTGATCATTCCCATGGTACAACAAACTTCGAGTCCTAGTTTCTTTACTTCGGTAATCATTTCGGCCATTTCGTCGAAACGATCATCACGGTTGCCATCTCTTCCCGAAGAACTTAAGCATACACGTTTCACACCATTTTCTTTTGCAATTTTAGCTTCTGCCAAAACTTCCTCTAAACTTAGTTTCTTTGGTTTTACATGGGTGTCGTATCTGGCCGATTGGGCACAATATTTACAATCTTGAGAACATGCTCCGGTTCGAGCCGAAATCAGGGTGTTCATGTTCATTTTTGTAGAGTCGTGGTGCTTGCGGTGGAGGTTGGCTGCTTTGTTCACCAAATCCAGTAATGGTAGATCGTAAATTTCTTTAACCTCTTCGTAGGTCCAGTTGTTTCTGATATCAGTCATAACTTTGGTTCTTTTTAGTTTCTAAAATTGCGGAATAAGAATTTGTAGAAAGAACCTTTATTGTTTTACGATGAGGTTCAATCTGACTGGTTTTGGTAGTGCTCTGATTTTGCAATACTATTACTTGCATGAGTTCGAAGCGCAAGGCTTCCAATTCATCAGTCTCATTCTTATCCCTGCTGTTTAATGGTACATAGCAAAATCCGGAAAAGCCGCACTCAGTAGATGGAACCAGTAAATTGTAACTGGTATTGATACAGGAAATTTTAATTTCCTTGTTCATGCTGGCAAAAGCAGCATAGCCTTTTCGGCTCCATCGTCTGAATACCTGCGAGTCTGATTTGTATCGACCTTTGTTTGTAACAGGGTTCATAATTTATATTTTTTGTTTATTTAAGGAGAAACAAGATAGTGATTCTCTCTAATTCGGAGTCAAAAGTATTCTTTTTTTTTTAGATCGAAATGCTTTTAGAACATATAGAAGGCAGATGTGGATATTTATGATTCTTACGATTTGCGCAGATTAAAATTGGGACAATCCGATCTGGTAATTGTGATGGTTATATTTAGAACATTGGTTTGGGGAAATATGCCAATTCAAAAGATTTTGGTTTTTATACATCCTATTAATCTTATGCAATCATATAAATCAGCTTCTAAAATTTAGCTGTCGAATTAAGAGTTTTATAGCCAATCAACATATCGTAGTTTAGAGCAATATCGTGATAGTAAGCGTAAATCATATAGTTGTTTTCGGTTTCCCAATGGGAGCCTTCAATATAAGTTAAGTCTGGGGCTTTTTCTCCATTTTCCAATAAAGCATATTGGTAATTGTAGTAACCTTGCTTTAAGAAAATAGTTTTGCGATAGGTGCCGGTTTCAAAATCGTATTCCATTTTGTTTTTATCGGAACATGTCCAATTACAAAAATTACCGTACACATAAATATCGCCATGTTTTATCTTATTATCGAAAGGCAACCAAAACGTAACGTTGCAGTAGTCGGCCTCTGTAGCTGGTTCGTCTCTTTCCTGCACATCAATTAAAAACTGGCCATTCAAATCCTGTTCATAAATATATTGCTTAAAATGACGGTTGTTGCCAGCAGTTAACAAAACATGTGTTTGCTCATTTTCTCTATAGATTTCTTTGATATATCGAGTTTGGTATCTTAAACTTTTTAAGTCGAAATTTCGAAACTCATTTCCAGCAGCAAAAACATTCTCCTTTTCGTAATCAAAAACTAATTCATCTTTACGGATAAAAATAGGTTTCAAATTTTTCTCACTTCCATCTAGTCGGCTGTTTTGTGTTAACACAACTTGCAAATCGGAATGGGGATTATCGATGTTAAAATTTGGGTGTAGAATGCTAAAATCTACTTCCTGATGAGTTTCTCGTAAATCAATTGCAATTGGATGTTTCACATTTCCTTCAATTTCAACTTTCGAATCCAAAATCATGAAGCGTTGTCGGATAATTACTTTTTCAGAATCAAAATCTTCAAATATTTCGAGGATATAATTGCCCGATAATTTTAATTGTATCTTATCATTAGGGATTTTTAAAGAATAATGAACAAAATCTACATTCGAATTAAAGGAATGTTCATACTCTTGAATCTGGTTTTCGCTAAAACCATCAATAAAATCGAATTCACTTAAGCCAGAATTGTTCCAATTTGAGGTGCAATGAATAATTTTGTAGGAGTAATCCTGAATATTTTCCGTAATGTCATCAAAAGAAAAAAGGAGTTGATTATCTCCATTAAGTTCTATTATTGGCTCAGTTAGCTCCCAATTTACAGGATACATCTGAACAGTATGGATGCTTTTTTTCTTTATTTCATTGAAATATACAGTTTTTGATTCATAATTATATGCGAACAATATCTTAGGAAAGGCAATGAATATAATACTTATGAAAATAACGAAATTTTTAGGCATATGAATATGTATATATACTGGTTAAAAATAGACCAAAGCGTTTCAAAAATACAAAATTGCTTTATATATTTGTGTTCGAATTTTTTACACGTTCTTGAAACGATAGTTGTAACGTTGAGAAACATATATCGTAACAGTGCAAAGATTGTGAATTAGAGATTAAAATAGTTATTTTTGATGAAAATTAATAAATTCAAATAGTTTAACATGTCTGAAGTTAAAAAGATCAAAAAAGGCTTAGATATTAAGCTGGCAGGAAAGGCTGAGAAAGTACTTGAGAAAGCTGATCGTTCTGAGACATACGCAATTAAACCATCCAACTTCCCCGGATTAACACCTAAATTAAAAGTTAAGGTAGATGCTGAAGTAAAAGCAGGAGATTCTCTGTTTTTCGATAAGTACTGCCCTGAAATTAATTTTGCTTCTCCGGTAAGTGGTAAGGTTATTGCTGTAAATCGCGGAGAACGAAGAAAGATTTTAGAAGTAGTGATTCAAGCAGATGCTGAGATTCAATACACGGAGTTTAAAAAAGCTGATCCTAAGGGACTTTCGAGAGAGGAGATTAAGGAAGAGTTATTGAAAAGTGGCCTTTGGTCATTTGTTCGTCAACGTCCTTATGATGTAATTGCGAAGCCACAAGATACTCCAAAAGCAATTTTTATTTCAGCTTTTGATACTGCACCGTTGGCTGCAGATATCGATTACCTATTAGAAGGTGAAGCAGAAGCATTTCAGGCAGGTTTAGATGCATTGGCAAAATTGACAGATGGTAAGGTGTATTTAAGTACCAACCCAAATATCAATCACAGCAAAACTTTTTCGGAAGCTAAAAATGTAGAGGTTCGCCAATTTACAGGCGTTCATCCTGCAGGAAATGTTGGTGTTCAAATTCACCACATTAGCCCAATGAACAAAGGTGAAGTTGCTTGGGTAGTTCGTCCGCAGGAGGTTGTTTTTATCGGAAGGTTATTCACGAAAGGCATTTACGATGTAAGTCGAAAAATTGCTCTTTGTGGGTCGGAAGTGAAAACTCCATGTTACTTCGAAACTATTTTAGGAGCTTCGGTACGAAATATCTTAAAAGGTAAACTAAAGGATGATGAGAAAATTCGTGTTATATCGGGTAACGTTTTAACCGGATCTCAAATTTCTGAAGATGGATTCCTTGATTTCTATGAATCACAAATTACCGTTATTCCTGAAGGAGATAAGTTCGAATTTTTAGGTTGGGCATTGCCTGGTTTACAGAAATTCTCAATGTCAAAAACTTTCTTTTCATGGTTAACTCCAAATAAAGAATACCGTTTAGATGCTAATCTTCATGGAGAGCACCGTGCTTTCGTAATGACTGGTGAGTACGATAAGGTATTGCCAATGGATGTGCTTCCACAACAATTGATTAAATCTATTATGATTGAGGATATCGATCAAATGGAGCAGTTGGGAATATATGAAGTAGCTCCAGAAGATCTTGCTTTATGTGAATTTGTTTGTACATCGAAAATTAATGTACAAGATTTGGTTCGTAAAGGAATTGATCTGATGGTTAAAGAAATGAGCTAAGAAAAAATGGATAATATTATATAATGAAAGCACTAAGAAAATTTCTTGATAAAAAGAAGCCCTTGTTTCAAAAGGGTGGGAAGTTTGCAAAGTTGCAGTCGTCTTTCGAGGCTTTTGAAACTTTTCTATTCGTTCCCGATATTACATCCCATAATGGTACTCACATTAAGGATGCTATCGATTTAAAGAGAACCATGTCTATTGTTGTCATGGCTTTAATTCCTGCATTACTATTTGGGATTTACAACACAGGATACCAGCATTTCTTATCTCTTGGTCAGTCGGCCGATTTGATGGAAATCTGTATTTATGGTCTAATTAAAATCCTTCCAATTATTGTAGTTTCCTACGTAGTTGGTTTGGGTATTGAATTTGCTTTTGCTCAAATGCGAGGTCATCAGGTAAATGAGGGTTTCCTTGTTTCTGGTATGCTAATACCTCTAATTATGCCAGTTGGCGCACCTCTTTGGATGGTTGCGGTTTCAACTGCATTTGCGGTAGTTATTGGTAAAGAGGTGTTTGGTGGAACAGGAATGAATATTTGGAATCCAGCTTTAATTGCCCGTGCATTCTTCTTCTTCGCTTATCCATCAAAAATGTCTGGAGATACTGTATGGATCGCAGAAAAGGCAGATAGTTTTTCAGGAGCAACTCCATTAGCTCACGCTGCTAGTTTGGTAGATGCAACTGGAACCGAAGCTACCAATATTTACCAAGCACACCTTTCTAATGCATGGGATATGTTTGTTGGATTGATTCCGGGATCAATTGGAGAAACATCTACCATAGCCATTTTAATTGGAGCAGTTATTTTAATTGCAACAGGAATTGGTAGTTGGAAAATTATAGTTTCGGTATTTGCAGGTGGATATGTTATGGGATTACTTTTCAATTTAATTGGTGGTAATGCTTATATGGAATTGATTCCTGCATGGCAACACTTAATTATGGGAGGTTTTGCCTTTGGAGCTGTATTTATGGCTACCGATCCTGTATCTGGTGCTCAAACAGCTCGAGGTAAATACATCTATGGTTTCCTTATTGGTTTCCTTGCTGTATTAATTCGTGTAATGAACGCAGGTTTCCCTGAGGCTATGATGTTAGCAATTCTACTAATGAATACTTTTGCGCCACTTATCGATCATTATGTGGTTCAAGGAAACATTAAAAGAAGATTGAAACGAGTTAAGGTAAATGCTTAATCAATAAACCGTTTATAAAATGAATACTCAAAGCAATACATATACATTTCTTTATGCTGCCATTATGGTAGTTGTTGTTGCGGCAGTACTTTCTTTTACTTCATTGTCATTGAAAGGACGTCAAAACATGAATAAAGAAATTGAGAAAAAGCAAGACATTCTAAAAGCTGTGAATGTTGCTTCTACTCCTGATGATGCTGT
>JBFFMG010000015.1:0-21142 GCA_041554215.1 Labilibaculum sp. | reverse complement strand
TTCTTCCATTAATTTTTGAAAGAATGTTTTCCATTATTTTCAGGCTTCCGGTAACAATTTAAATTGTAAATTTGTCGGGTAATTAAGAATCTCCAATGCAGAAAATCAACATCAGAAATAAAAAAGCCAGTTTCGAATACGAAATCATAGAGACCTTCGTTGCAGGCATACAGCTATTTGGAACAGAAATAAAATCCATTCGTGCAGGAAAGGCAAACATTGGAGACTCTTTTTGCTACTTCAGTGCAAATGAGCTTTACGTGAAAGAAATGCACATTTCCGAATATAAATTCGGCTCATACTATAATCATGAAGAAAAAAGAGAACGAAAACTTCTTTTAAACCGAAAAGAACTAGACAAGCTAGATCGAAAAACAAAAGAAAGTGGTTTGACGATTGTCCCTTTGAAAATATTCATGAACCCAAAAGGCTTTGCTAAAATGGAAATTGCCCTTTGTCGAGGCAAAAAACACTTCGATAAGAGAGAAAGCTTAAAACAGCAAGACCACAAAAGAGAGATAGATCGTATGATGAAGAGATAGTTAGCTCAGCGCATTATTTTTCCTTAAAAAAACCAATTAATTCCTTTTAAAACTCCTTCTTTTTACCTTATATTTGCACCCCGGTTCTAAAAAATCAGGCAAGATTCATTTTCACATTTTTCAACAGAATACTAACATTTTATCAACAGTGTTGATAAAATGTTAATAACTTCCGCGTACCTTTATTTGTAGGAACTACAACTGTTAATAACTATAAATCCCTGTTCAAATTATTAAGGATATTAACAACTTAAACAGGGATGAATATAAACAAGCAAAAAGTTATTAACAAACTAATAGTCAAAAGTACTACCACCTAAAAACTCTCTCATTAATGAAGTCGGAGGTATCTCTTCATCACTAATAGGGAGAAAGTAACTGAAAAACTTCAACAATCTATTTGCTTCGGAAAATTCTTCTTGATTTGGCTGAATCTCTTTTAATACTGGTTCGGCATATCTCTTCAAAACACCCAACTCGTAAGGTAGAGCTGAATTAAACATCGCATCGGCCTCTTCCTGATAAGGAAAAATGTTTTTTTCTTCGCCACGTCTCACGCTAGGCCAACGACTGATCGTATCGAAGGCACTATAATTACGATATTTATGATCGCGGACAATTCTTCTAATTAAACGATTATCAGTTGATGGTATTCGATTGTGACCATCAATAGAAATAGATGTAAGTGCAGAAATGTAAATTCGGAATTTCGATTCATCAGCAATAAGAGGAGTCAATTTTGGATTCAATCCATGAATTCCTTCAACCACCAACACTTGCTTCCCATTAATTTTCAATTTTTCGCCATCAAAATAACGCGAACCTGTTTCAAACGAAAATTTTGGCAATTCAACCTCTTTACCATTTAGCAAATCGACCAAATTCTGATTAAACAGACGAACATCTAAAGCCTCTAAAGCCTCAAAATCATAGCCTCCAAACTCATCTTTAGGTGTTAATTCACGATTAACAAAGTAATTATCTAGAGATAAATTTACTGGATGTAAACCTGCAACCTTAAGCTGGATTGCCAACCTCTTTCCAAAGGTTGTTTTTCCGGAAGACGATGGTCCGGAAATCAAGATTAGTTTTGTATGTTTTCTTTTCTTTCTAATTTTATCCGCAATTTGAGCAATTTTCTTCTCATGCAGAGCCTCTGATATTTTTATCAGTTCTGAAATATTATCATTTTCAACGTAGTTATTTAAATCTCCTACATTGGAAATATTTAACACATTACCCCATCGTTTGTATTCACTAAACACCTTAAGCATTTTCTCTTGAGGAATAAAAGTCTCCGTTTCCGAGGGATCTCTTCGCTCAGGTGTCATCAGCAACATTCCCTGAGCAAATGGCAACAAATCAAAAACTTTTAATTTGCTCGTTGAAGGAACCAGGAAACCATAAAAATAATCAACACTCTCCCCTAAATGATAAACAGATGTAAATAAATTTCCACGGGTACGAAATAGACTTGTTTTCTCTTTCAATCCTTGAGCTTCGAATAATTCTATTGCTTTTTCAGTTTCAATTTCTTCACGAACAAAAGGAAGGTCAGCCTCAATGATCTCAAGCATTCTGTTCTTTATATTTCCAACATCTTCAGGCGATAATATTATATTCTTATCTGTTATCCTACAATACAAACCATTTGATATTGAATGTTCAACCCGAAAACTTGCTTTTGGATACAAATCATGAACTGCCTTGTAAAGCAGGAAACACAGCGAACGAACATACATTCTTCGTCCATCGGGATGAGTTCCATCCACAAATTTTACATTTTTAGGCTTATAAATTTCGTAGGTTAACTCTTTCAATTTATTATTAACCATTGCTCCAAGCACTTCACCATTAAGCAGTGGTTTAACATCTTCAAGTATTGTTTGAAGATCTGTGCCAACAGGATATGATCTTTTCTCCTTTATACTATCGAAATAAATATCGATTAATTTTCCCATAGAATTTTAAATTTACAATATGCACAGTTATGATTAGACTGGATTTAAAGATAACAATAACGCCTGTGCATTTAAAATACGCTCAAGTTAAATTTTGTTAAGCTTCTTTTCAATCATCCTAAACCTCAACTAATTTAACTAAAAACAAAAAAGATCCCCAATTTGGAGATCTTTTCAATCGTATTATATGTGTTGTTTTTTACAATTCGTCTTTTAAAAACTGTCCGGTAAATGATTTCTTGCATTTCACTAAATCTTCAGGAGTCCCTTCAAATAGAACTTCACCCCCGTTTCGACCTCCTTCAACTCCAATATCAATTACATGATCGGCAACTTTAATCACATCTATATTGTGCTCTATAACAATCACGGTATTCCCTTTATTCACCAATCTGTTTAGTACCTCAAGCAATACCCTCACATCTTCAAAGTGCAATCCGGTAGTTGGTTCATCCAAAATATACATGGTTTGTCCCGTATCTCTTTTTGCTAATTCAGTAGCCAGCTTCACCCTTTGCGACTCACCTCCCGAAAGAGTTGTAGACGGCTGTCCTAGGGTGATATAACCCAATCCAACATCTTTCAAAACCTTCAATTTCATCATAATAGAAGGAATGTTTTCAAAAAACACTACCGACTGATTGATAGTCATGTCCAAAACATCACCGATGGATTTTCCCTTGTAGCGAACCTCCAAAGTTTCTCGGTTGTATCTCTTTCCATTACACTCATCGCAATGCACATACACATCGGGCAGAAAATTCATTTCGATGGATCGAACACCAGCTCCCTGACAGGTTTCACATCGACCACCTTTTACATTAAATGAGAATCGACCTGCTTTGTATCCACGAATTTGGGACTCAGGCAATTTTTCATACAACTTTCTGATATCACCAAACAAATTGGTATAGGTAGCAGGATTGGATCTTGGTGTGCGACCAAGCGGAGATTGATTTACTTCAACAACCTTGTCGATATTCTTAATTCCGCTAATTTTTTCGTAGGGCAATGGATCGGCAACTGATCGGTAAAAATACTGAGACAGAATTGGTTGCAATGTTCCATTAATCAAGCTTGACTTACCACTTCCGGAAACTCCGGTAACGCAAATAAATTTGCCCAAAGGCAAAGTAATATTCACCTTTTTTAGATTATTTCCAGTACAACCTTCCAGGCTTAAGGTTTTCCCATTTCCCTCTCTTCTGGTTTCTGGCACCTCAATTTTCTTATCTCCATTTAAGTAGTGAGCTGTTAAGCTGTTACTTTTCAGGATATCTTCAGGCGTACCAGCAGCAACAACCTCACCACCATGCTTTCCGGCAAAAGGACCCATATCAACCACATAATCAGCTGACAGAATCATATCTTTATCGTGCTCCACAACAATTACTGAATTGCCTGAATCACGCAATTGCTGCAAAGAATATATTAATCGTTGATTGTCTCTTTGATGCAAACCAATACTTGGCTCATCGAGAATATACAATACATTAACCAGCTGAGATCCAATTTGAGTTGCCAGACGAATACGCTGTGATTCTCCTCCCGAAAGAGTCACCGAACTTCTATTAAGAGATAAGTATTCTAAACCAACATCAATTAAGAAGCTTAGTCGTGATCGAATTTCCTTTAATATCTCCGTAGCAATTTTTTGTTGTTTCTCGCTTAAGTGCTGTTCCAAATCCAGAAACCATTCACTTAACAGGCCTAGATCCATTGTCGACACCTCCGAGATATTTTTATCGTGGATTTTGAAATGAAGAGATTCTCTTTTTAATCGATCTCCATTACAGGTATCACAAGTTTTTGTAATTATAAACTGCTCGGCCCATTTTTTAGCCTTTTTCGAGGTTACATTACTCTCTTGATTGGAAATGTATTTAATCACCCCATCGAAGCTCAGAAAATAATTAGAAGATGCGCCTAACGGTGTATTATCCAGCTTAAATGTTTCACTTGAACCATCTAAAATAATACTAATAGCCTCATCAGGAATTTCTTTTATAGGGGTGTCCATTACGAAATGATACTTGCGCCCAATTGCTTCCAACTGCCAAAATATCAATGAGTTTTTATATTTTCCCAAAGGCACAATTCCACCTTCCCGAATACTTAAAGTTGTATCGGGAATAATCTTCTCCATATCAATAGCACTTACTCTACCTAAACCTTTACATTTAGGACAAGCACCATGTGGTGAGTTGAAAGAAAAACTATGTGGTGCTGGTGTATTGTATGAAATTCCAGTAGTTGGGCACATCAACAAGCGACTATAAAACCTCACCTCATCGGTATCCTTATCCAGAATCATGGTAATTCCTTTTCCATGCTTCATGGCAGTTTGTACCGATTCTTTTAAGCGCTTATCGCCAACTTCCTCGACCACCAATTTATCAATCAGAACTTCAATGTTATGATTTTTATACCGGTCAACCTTATAGCCATGATGTAGCTCAACTATTTCGCCATCAACCCGTGCGTACAAAAACCCTTTACTCCGAATTTGCTCAAATAGCTCTTTATAATGCCCTTTACGTCCTTTAACAATTGGAGCCAAAATCAGGATTCTTTTATCAGCAAATTTTTCATGAATTAAATCGATAATTTGCTCATCGGTATACTTCACCATTTTCTCGCCCGTCTCGTAGGAATAAGCAATACCTGCTCTTGCATACAAAAGTCGAAGAAAATCATATAATTCGGTAATTGTACCAACCGTGGAACGAGGATTCTTATTGGTGGTTTTTTGCTCAATGGAAATTACCGGACTCAAACCAGTAATTTTATCGACATCCGGACGCTCCATGCCTCCTAAAAATTGTCGAGCGTAGGCCGAGAAGGTTTCAATGTATCTCCTCTGTCCTTCGGCGTAAATCGTATCAAAAGCCAAAGAAGATTTTCCACTTCCACTCAAGCCTGTAATAACCGAAAGTCGATTTCTGGGAATGCTTACATCTATATTTTTGAGGTTATGAACACGAGCTCCAAAAACTTCAACATTTTCAGTTTCCAATTGCCCTTCCCCATTTTTGCTGTTTTTACCTTTGATACTCAATTTATAATCTCCTTTTACATCCCTTAATTCGTTACTTTACAGAAAGCGAATCTTTTGGACTTTTATATTCAGAAAATGCAAAATTAATATATCCTTTGGCAGGAAGAGTAATTTCGTACTCTTTTTTATATTTATTTGTTAGGTAAGCTTTTCGCAACCAAGGATTAAAATGTTTTAGTAGTTTATAATTAACTCCATTTTCCTTTGCAAAGACAGCAAAATCTTCAACACTCGTTGCAACTTTCACTTTACGAGTTGGAATGTTTGGATATAAATCGGATGCTCTAAACCGAAACCCAAATTCATCTGGATTTTCCATTATTCGTTTCATTGCCATAATTCTAAACACATATCGGCCAGTCTCCTCACCAAGAAGCAAATCGAAATAATTTCCAGCATCCTGCAATTCCATTTGCGTATCTATAAATCTTCGGCCGGCATTATACGACGCGGCAACCAAAGACCAAGCTCCATATTTTTCATAAGATTGTTTCAAATACTTACAGGCAGCCATCGTTGACTTTTCGATATTGTATCTTTCATCTACCTCTGTTTCAACTTCCAAGCCATAATCTTTAGCCGTTCCCTTCATAAATTGCCATATACCAACAGCTCCTGCCGATGATTCTATGGTAGGAACCAGTCCACTTTCAATCAATGCCAAATATTTAAAATCATCAGGTACTCCTTGCTCTTTTAAAATAGGTTCGATGATTGGAAAATAACGATTGGCTCGTTTTATAAATAACAAGGTTTGTGATTGCCAGTAGGTATTCACAAGTAACTCCCTATCAAAAGATTCCTTTACATCCCATCTATTCAAGGGCACGTCTTCCCCTGCAAAAATCATTTTCTCAGGAGTTTTTAGGGCATACACATTATACTTACTCATGTATTCACTTCCTACATGTTCGGTTTTTGGATCATCAATTTTTGAATAGTTGAACAATTGGGCGGCCAAATAAATGCCCCCAAGAAGAACTAAAATAATACTGGTATTTTTTAGTGAAGTATATAATGTCATGCCTAGTTTTTTATTGGTTACCAAAAGTATAAGATTCTACTGAATTTCAATCAAAAAAGTTTGATAAAAAAGCTTCTTTACATCACCAAAAAACTATTATTCGTCAAGAATGATTCTAAATAATTAAAATGCATTAATTATATTTTTTTTTGATGAAAAAATGCAACAAATTGGTTACATATCCGTTATGTATTAGATAAGCCATTGCATCACAATGCTTAAGACGATTACTAATCTTTTCCCAAAATCTAATAGAATGAAAACTTTCCATTTTCTTCTCTTTTCCTTTTTGGCTAGCATATTCTTTACTGCTTGTGATGGAGAAACGGTTATTAATTTTCCTACCGATATAATTCAAAACACCAAAGTTTCCGATTCTACTTTTCAAATTCTTTTAGACGATGCCAAACTTATCTGTTTAAACTTGTATTTAAATGATGAAAGTAGAGAACTGAATAATATTGAGATAGATGAATCTCATGTTGGGCCAGTTATTGCTGCGCTCCAAATGGTATACTTAGATTCTTTACTCCAATCGACTCAGGAAATTCGAGAGTATCAAATTCATGTGCTTTGTCCCATTCAATTACATGAAGGAATACTTAGCTCTGACACAATAAATCCCCATGTAAATTCATGGTATAAAAATGGGTTTTCATCCCACGGAATATTGGATAATTACATTTACCAATACAATATTCATATCGATTCCCTTGGAGATAATCAGTACAAATACCAATCCGAAATAGGTATTAATCAAATGGCATTGGCTTCTAAACTAAAAAAACTGCCATTTATTCTTGATGCTAAATCAAGCTCCTGCATTGGCGATGGATCTCAAATTGAAATCATTGATTACAATCCTGATTACATTCACTTTATTTATAGTTACGGATGGGATGATTGCCCTGCTGGATGCATTAAGAGACATTATTGGGAAATTGGAGTGTACGGATCTGGTATAATTGAAATGATAGGTGAATCGGGTAATAAATTACCATAAAAAAAAGACCAAAAAAGCTATTTTACCTTCATCCTTACTAAAGGATATACCAGACAATTTCTTTGCTAAGAAAATTTTTCTTCTTCCCATTCAAAATCTTTTTTTAGTTGAGCCTTTTTTCTAATTTCACTCATCTAAAAAAAAAGAAAACATGCCTTACAATTTTGATGAAATTATTGATCGAAAAAATACAGATTGCATAAAGTACGATAAACTTGATGCCTTTTTTGGAAAACCAGATCTTCTTCCTCTTTGGGTTGCAGATATGGATTTTAAAGTACCCCCTTGCATCTCTGAAGCTATTCTAAAAAGAGCAAATCATGAAATTTACGGCTATTCTTTTCGAAGTGACGATTGCATTAAGAGTATTCAAGACTGGCTTCGAACAAGACACAATTGGTCTGTCCGCAAGAAATGGATTTCAACCAGTCCTGGAGTTGTTACCGGTTTGTCCCTTTTATTAATGAGTTTAACCAATGAAGGCGATAAAATTGCTGTACAACCACCAGTGTATCATCCATTTTACCATGTAATAAACGACACCAAACGTGAATTAGTTTACAATCCATTAACAAGAACCAAAACCGGCTACGAAATGGATTTTGTTCAATTGGAAGAACTGGCAAAACAAGGTTTAAAGGCATTAATTCTTTGCAATCCGCACAATCCTGTTGGCAGAGTATGGAATGAACAAGAATTACTCAAACTGGGAGATCTTGCCAAGACCTATGATTTCTTCATTATCTCCGATGAGATTCATCAAGATTTAATTTACAAGGGTTATAAACATCTTCCTCTGGCTTCCTTATCCAAAGATTTAAATCAAAGAACGATTACTTGTATTGCCCCTTCGAAAACCTTTAATGTTGCAGGCTTAGCAAGTTCTGTTATTATTATTGCGAATCCTGAATTGAGAAAAAAATACAAAAGAATGGTTTCTGCCTTGCATCTGGATTTAGGGAATTTATTTGGTCATGTGGCCATGCAGGCGGGTTACGAAGAAGGAGCTGAGTGGTTGGATCAGCTGATGGAATACTTAGAAGGGAATGTTAATTTTGTAAGGAATTATCTACAGAAACACATACCAGATATTAAATTGGTTGAACCTGAAGCAACTTATTTGCTTTGGCTGGATTACCGGACACTTGGCGTTTCAACTGAGAAATTTCATGATTTATTGATTAATAAAGCAGGGTTGGCAGTCAATAACGGAACTAAATTTGGCCCGGAAGGTGAAGGATATTTGCGAATGAACATCGGTTGTCCTCGATCGATAGTCGAAGAAGCTCTTGAAAAAATAAAATTGACAGTGAATCAACTAAAAAAATAATTCTCTTTTGAAGGGTTACCTTTTACCTAAATTCGGAATAAAGAGTTGAGATTAAGTCACTACCACAATATCTTTAGAAAATTAAACAACATCAATCTATTTTTTTACCCACAAAACCCTGTTAGCATGCTATCAGGGTTTTATTAATTTAAGAATTTATTTCACCTTTTAAATTTCGTATTTAAATTAGCTCTCCCATCCTCTTGTTCTAAAACTAATTTCTAGTATTTTTGAACTCCTAACACACACCGCTATGCACTGGAATAAACCTTGGTTTCAATTCTTAATTTTATTACTACTCGCCTTTATTTGGGGATCTTCTTTTATTCTGATGAAAATTGGATTAAAAAGTTTTAGCAGCGAACAGGCGGCAGGAATCCGCATGCTTTTGGCCTCACTGGTGCTTTTGCCTTATTCAATTAAGAATTTAAAGTTTCTGAAAAAGAAGGATTTAAAAAGTCTTTTGATTGCAGGCTTTATTGGAAGTTTTATCCCGGCTTTTCTGTTTACCAAAGCACAAACTCAAATTGACAGTGCATTGGCTGGTATGTTGAATTCTCTTACTCCAATATTCACTTTAGCCATTGGAATACTGCTTCACAAAACGAAATTCAAATGGCTGCAGGTTACAGGCCTGGTGATCGGACTAATTGGTGCTTTGGGCTTAATTACTTCAGGTAAGGATTTGGCTTTGGGAAATGTGAACAGCTATGCCTTGCTAATTGTTCTTGCAACTGTATTTTATGGAATAAATATCAACGAAATTAAATCGAAATTATCTCATTTAACAGGTATTCAGATCACCTCACTGGCTTTCTTTTTTACCGGCCCGGCTGCACTGATATATTTAGCAACTACAGATTTTGAACCTGTTTTTCAATCAACGAATTGGCCGATTCATTTCCTTGCATTGGCAGCTTTAGGAATAATTGGAACCGCTTTTGCCATGCTGTTAATGAATAGTTTAATCAGATACAGTTCTGCAATCTACGCCTCATCGGTAACCTACATCATTCCAATTTTTGCTATTTTCTGGGGAGTTATTGATGGTGAAAACATTACTATTCTTCATTTAACTTGTATGGCATGCATCCTTTTAGGCGTATACCTTACTAACAAAAGGAAAAAAGTACAAACTGCTACTCAAAATGCAATTTAAGAACCATTCTCACTTTTGAAGAAGCAGGAATTCCTTTCGATTTAGCGGCTTGCCAAGTTTCCCCATTTAAAATTAAGTTCCTGATTTCGGAAGTTAGAACCGAATCGGGATTGCCTTTAAAGATAAGATCTTCAATCGCACCCGAAGTGTTCACAACAAATGACAGCTTCACTTTATAATCGCCATACAAATGTTCTAGTTTGGAGTAATCCAAGTTCTGAATTAAATGTTCTTTAAATTTGGCTATAGAAGCAAACTGATTCGGTTTTGCTTTCTCCCATGAGGTGCTTTCTCGTTCCGTTTTACTTGTACCATATCCAACAACGACAAGCTCATCCATACTAACTTGATTAGTTTCAAGAATAACCAATAAGGAAGAATCGGCTTGCCCCTTTACTTCTTTCGATTCAAAACCAATAAAAGATGCCACCAATTTATAATCCTGGCTGGTATCCGATGCATCTAATTTAAATTGCCCATCTAAATCGGTAACCACACCATTTGTAGTTCCTTTTACTACAATACTAACCCCAGGTAAAGGCATTTCATCCTCATCAACTACTTTTCCTGATATTATTCGTGCGCTTTTCAGTGTATTATTCGCAATGGATTTCTTTGCGGATTTTTGTCTTCTTGATTTCTGAACTTCTACTCCAGCAACTTGTCCTTCAAGAGCTCTTTGCATACTTTCTGCAGATATCTCCGTTTCCATTTTAGATTCTTCATCTGCGACAGCTAAATGTTCTACAGGTAGAATAAGTTCACTTTCTTTCCTTTTTAGCATTGGAATAATTTCTTCCTCCACCTCTTCTTCCTCACTCACAATCATCAATTCTTCCTCTATTATCTCATCAGCATCTGAAATTTCCATTTCTAAATCCTCATCAATCATCTCCAGGAAATCAATTGATTCTGAATCTTGTGTGCTTATTTGAGGCGTAACGATCGGACTTTCTACTCTCTTCGCGGTCTCTTCCAATTGAGCCCCGATCATCTCATCTTGAGAAGAATACTGATTTAGATACATCAAAATAGAACCTAAACCGATCAGTATTGCAATACTGGCTGCATATGGGAACCAAATCGGCATTCCTTTCTTTCTTTCTTTTGTCCTTACCCGTAATTGATTTTTCAAGTCAGCAAAATCATGCTCAAGCTCCTGACTGCTTATTTTTGACAAGCCATCAAAAGCCTCGCTATCAAAAGCATCCTGCATCATTTTTTTTTCGAACGCATGTTTCTCCCTCTTCTCCAGCTTATTACTGAAGTAGTCTATAAAGTTTCGATATGTCAATCTACTTTTAAACTTCACGTTTCGATTCTAACTGTTCCAAACAAATTCTCAGGTTTCGCTTTCCGTTCTGGATATAGCTTTTCACCTTTTTTTCAGGAAACTCAAGTTCTTCTGCAATTTCCTTGTATCCCTTTTCCTGATAATAAAACAGGACTACACATTGCTTTTGTACCACTTTTAAACGTTCAATGCAATGTTTCAGATCATCTTCTACTGAAGTATTTGTCACTTCATCTATAGGATGCAAAAATTCAGAAGATTCCATATTTTGATCGGCAGAAAATTTCTCAAACCTGTTTCGATGTGATTTTTCCTTTCGAATTTCCATCAAACAGAAATTCTTTGTCACAACAAACAACCAAGACTTAAAATTCTGTATCTCAAATTTAGGGATTTCAATAATAAGGCGCTCAAAAATCTGACTCACGGCATCTTTTGCGACTTCCCGATTCCCGAAATATTTTAATGCAACACCAAATACCAAGTGCATATACCTCCCAAAAAGTTCTCCAAGCATATCCAGATCACCTTGCTTCACATACTCTTGAAGCAAGTGCTGATCTTCTTTACTTTCCAGATTTTTTTTGAGTCGAAACATTAAAAATATTCACTTGATAAACAACACATTCACTACCGCTAGTTAACAAAAAAGAAAAAAAGATGAAAACTTTTTATGGAATTTGTTTTCCTCTTGCATCCTACTGGCAAAGAATGGAAAATAAATATTCATTAAAAAAGATAGCCATGAGAACAAAAGCAATTCTAATAACACTTATCAGCCTATTTTTAATAGGAAATTTATCCGCGAAAAGCATTAGCGGAACTGTAACAGATGAATCAAATACTCCAATGCCAGGTGTAAACATCATAATTAAAGGGACAAATTTTGGTTCAGTTACAAATATTGAAGGAAAGTACACCATAGAAGCCAATGAAAACGACATTTTGATTTTTGGATTTATTGGGATGATTGTTCAGGAAATTAAGGTAAAACAACAAAGTATCATTAATGTAATTCTGAAAACTGACAAAATTAGTTTGGATGAAGTCGTTGTTTGCGCTTATGGAGTTCAGACTAAACAAGCAATTACAGGAAGTGTTGCCGGCGTGCAAGTAAAAGAGAGAAGAATCAAAAAAACAGATCAAGTCCTTCTAGAGATAATGGATTGTGAAATGGAGGAAGACTTTAATACAGAAGGCTACTCTGCCATTCATGAAAATGGATACAAAAAAGCTGTTAAAAATCCTCTTTCTACTTTCTCTATTGATGTTGATGCTGCTTCGTATAGCAATGTTCGTCGATTTTTAAAAGAAGGATCAAAACCTCCAATTGATGCCGTTCGAATTGAAGAAATGATTAACTATTTCAATTACGACTATAAACAACCAAATAATGAACATCCTTTCTCTATCACAAATGAAGTAGCAGAATGTCCGTGGAACTCCGAAAATTTATTACTTCACATTGGTTTACAAGGCAAAAAAATTGAAACCGAAAATCTGCCGGCATCCAATTTGGTATTTCTTTTGGACGTATCAGGATCGATGGATTCACCAAACAAATTACCCTTGCTAAAAAAAGCATTTAAGCTTTTGGTAGGTCAACTAAGAGAAAATGACAGAGTTGCAATTGTTGTATATGCAGGAAGTTCTGGTTTGGTACTTCCGTCAACCTCTGGAAGTAAAAAAGAAGACATTCTAAATGCCTTGAACAGACTAAATGCAGGCGGTTCTACTGCTGGAGCTTCCGGATTAAAACAAGCGTACAAGGTGGCAAGTGAAAATTTTATTGATGGAGGAAACAATCGTATCATTTTAGCCACTGATGGTGATTTTAATATTGGTGAATCGAGTAATGCCGAAATGGAACGATTGATTGAAAAGGAACGTGAAAAAGGAATTTTCATTTCCGTTTTAGGCTTTGGAATGGGCAATTACAAAGATGATAAAATGGAAATTATTGCCGATAAAGGAAATGGAAACTATGCATATATTGACAATATCTTGGAAGCAAAAAAAGTATTGGTTAATGAATTTGGCGGTACTTTATTTACAATTGCCAAGGATGTGAAAATCCAAATTGAGTTCAATCCTGCTGTAGTTGCAGAATATCGATTGGTGGGATACGAAAACAGAATGTTGGCCAGTGAGGATTTTGCAGATGACAAAAAAGATGCCGGAGAATTGGGATCTGGTCACAACGTTACAGCTCTGTATGAGATTAAATTAGTTACAAATCAGAAAAAACAAGATCAGGAATTAAAATATCAAAACACAAGTTTAAACGCTACAGCATATTCTGGAAACGAACTTGCAACAGTAAAATTCCGCTACAAAAAACCAGAAGGCAAAAAGAGTTTGTTACTGGAGAAAATAATTCCCAATACTCAAATTGACAAGCGGGAACTATCCAGCAATTTCAAATTCTCGGCTTCTGTTGCCGGTTTCGGTCTATTGTTACGAGAATCACAATTTAAAGGTAACTGTTCTTTCGATATGTTAATTAATCTGGCTCAACAATCAAAAGGTGAAGACAAAGAAGGATATCGAAGTGAATTTATACAATTAATGAAACTCGCTGAAAAATTATAGTCAGTAAAAGAGGCACCTCAAAGTGCCTCTTTCTTTCAAATATCAATATATAGTTTCTATTGATGGGATATTTAGTAATTTTGCAAGGAATTCAAATATACAATACCCCAATGTTTTTAAAAAAATTAGATCCACAGCTTTTAGAAGCTATTGAAGAACACGGTTTTGAAAACCCAACAGAAGTTCAAAAGAGTTGCATCTCAAAAATAAAAAGTGGTGTTGATTTGTTTGTTAAGGCTCCTGCTGAATCTGGAAAGACATATGCAATCATCATTGGTCTTATTCAGCAACTTAAAAAAGAGTTTGAAGATGTTCCAAGAGCCATTGTGGTTGTTTCTTCCAGAGAAAAAGCAATTCAGCTAAAAGAACAATTTCTTGAATTAAGCGAAAATACAAGTCTTCGAATTTTTAGTGAAGGTGATGCTGGAAATTTACACAAGCTTCGCGATTTGATCTATGCAGGATCGGATATTGTTATCGCTACAGCAAGAAAATTCAATGAACTGTACTCCTTTAGCGGAATCAATTTAAGCAATTTAAAAATTGTTGCCATTGATGATGCCGAGATGATAATAAAAGAGCAAATTGTATCGGATATTAATCGCCTTTCGGATAACCTTCCAAAATCACAGAGAATTGTATTTACTACAAAAATCACTAACAAAATGGAAGATTACATGGAAAACTACATGTATTCCCCTATAATACTGGACTTTGAATAATAAAAATGCCTCCAATAAGTAATTGGAGGCATTTTTACTTTAGCGTAAGTAAGCTTTAAACATCCAGTTTAGCTTCTCAAAATAGGAAACGTAAGCTGGTAGAATATCCAAAGTTCCTTCGTCTCCATTTTCAGTTGCCTCTACAATTACATCCTTCACTTTTTTAATTAAAATATTGTGTGACTCAATAATTTGCTGCACCATATCGATACCTGCACAATTTGAGTTAGATTCCTGTATAGTTGAGATAGCTACGTAATCTGAAAAATTCCCAAGAGGATGACCTTCCAAAGTTAGTATTCTTTCAGCTACTTCATCCACCTTATCGCTGGCGTCAACATATAGCTCTTCAAACTTGGCATGCAATTCAAAAAATTCTTTTCCTCCAACATTCCAATGAAAATTTCTTAGGTTTTGATAATACACCTGATAATTTGCTAACAGAATTTGCAATTGCTCTACTTCTCTTTCTTTTGCATTTAATTCCAATACTGATTGATCACTTGTCGCGTTTTTCATGATTTCTTATTTTTAGTTTATTCTTATTTTTAATTCTTTAATACAAATATCACATCATTCACATTATTAAAATTTATATATCAATAAGAAAAACTTATTAATCCAAACTAAAAGTAGGGTAATCCTGTATCCATTACGGTTATGTATTAATTACACGTTAAACGATATAACTAAAATGATGATTCACAACAAACTCGATAAACTATTCGGACACGCCGGATCGATACTTGGCTGGATAATCATGCTTGTGGGAATTTACACATTCATTCCATCTCTCAGTATCTTATTCGTGATAATTGGATCTTTTATGGCATTTTCCTACTCGGGAATTTACCTTGATCAGAAAGAGGATAAATACAAATTCTACTATGCCTACTTTGGCATATTCAAATCAGGATCTTGGAGAAGTTTAAAAAATATTGATCGTGTTGCAGGCATCTCATCTATTATAGTACGAGACTCTTATATTCCCATACAAAAATAAAGGAATTTGAAAATGGGCGATTGCTTTGTGGTTTTATTTCTGAAAAATCGTAAGCGAAAAATTCCTTTTAAAAGATGCAAAGACTTACTTGAAGCCAAGTTAGAAGCTGAAAAAATAGGTCAACTATTAAATCTAAATGTAATTCAATAACCCTAATATATCCCCTTGTTTTACCAGACAAGTCACAAAAAAAGAACCTCAAAACTGAGGTTCTTTTTCTTTGCTATATTTTAAAGGAGTTTAGAACATATAATCCCAAACAGGTAATATTACAGGAGCTGTTTTTAATGCATCCTTAGCCTTTTCATCCAAATAGTTCTTGTTAATTACTACACGAAACATATATTCCGAAAACCATTCATCAGTAAAAGTTAAATATCCATTATTTCCTGAAGTACTTCCCCATGAATTTTCAAATTCCCATTTTACAGGCACTTCATTCTCATCAACATCAACTCCAATTAATGCCATTGCATGAGAAGAACCAGATTGACGAGTCAGTACTCTTGCTTTTTTGTCCATACCGAATTCAACACCTAGTAAAGAAGCATAATCGTAGGTATTTACGTCCATTACACCTGCTTTTCTGTTGTGCTGTTTTCCAACATCGCAAGAAGCATACATTGCTTCATTGTTCTTGATGGAAGCCATGGCAAATTTCTTGATTTCCTCATTTGGAAGATTCAAATACGTCCAATTGATTCCTTCAGCAACATTTCTGTAATTTTTAATTTCGTATACCTTGTAATATTCACGAGTCGGATCATTCATAATCATCACCAATTCTGTCTTGGCAAAATCAGGATTTATTTCAGCCAAAAATTCTTTAGGAGTATACATTTTGCTTTCGCTGATTTTTCCATCAGCATCCTTAAATCTCCACGAAAAACTTACCGGAGGTTCACCCAAACTCAAAGCCAACATACGATAAACTGATTTAAGAGCTGTCATTTTTGCCAATTCAACATCTTTAGGCAATGATTTTTCAGCAATCATATTGCGAAGCTTGTATCCTTCCCCTCTTAATTTTTCGTTAATCAAGCTAGTCATTTCATAAGTTTTATTGCTCACTTTGGTTTCTGGCATTACTTCTGCAGGAACAACACCATATTTTTTAGCTACATTAAAAAAAGAATTCCAAACACCGCCATCATCAACTGGGCCTTTAAAGTAAAGAACCACTTCGCGATCATCCATCTTACGATCGGCCGTTGCAATTATATTCTCAAGAAACAGGTTTGATTTTTCGAAAAGATCCCAGAAATAGTTGTAATTGTGGGAAAAATCGAATGAATTCAAATTAAATTTCTTCATTACTTCCGGACGAATCGTATTCATAGAAGTAAACATCCAACATCTTCCTGAGTTTTCTTGGTTGGTTATTCCTTTTACATCAACTCTATATTTAAAGAAATGATCCGTTTTTCCAATTTTTTCGTTATTCAGTGATAGCTCTTTAATGCTCTCCGAATTGGTAATTGCATTTTGAATTGCTTTACTAGAAGCATCTAATTTGAAACTTGAACGAATCTCGTTCAACATTTTAGCATCCACAGTTCCTTTATTTTGTGCTATTGACATTACACTACATGTCAAAGCCAAAACAGGAATCAGTATCAATTTTTTCATCTGTTGTGTTTAAGTTGGTTGTTGTTCTAAAATAATTTTCACAAACTTAAAAAATATGATTAGAAAACACAGCCAATTCCATAAGAAAAGCCACCTTTTACGGGTGGCTTTTTATCTAACATTATAATTTAAACTATTTTAGATGTGAATCACCTCATCATAAGCAGCAGCGGCAGCTTCCATAATGGCCTCCGACATAGTTGGATGTGGGTGAATTGCTTTAATCAATTCGTGACCAGTTGTTTCCAATTTACGAGCAGTTACTAACTCTGCAATCATTTCGGTTACATTAGCACCAACCATATGAGCTCCGAGCAATTCGCCGTATTTAGCATCAAATATAAGTTTCACGAAACCTTCGTTGGCTCCCGCAGCACTTGCTTTTCCCGATGCTGAAAATGGAAATTTACCAATCTTCAATTCGTAACCAGCTTCAATTGCAGCCTTTTCTGTTAATCCCATCGAAGCAACTTCTGGAACAGTATAGGTACATCCTGGAATTGTTGTATAGTCGATAGGCTCTACGTTCATTCCTGCAATTTTCTCAACACAGCAAATTCCTTCTGCCGATGCAACGTGAGCTAATGCAGGACCTTTTATAATATCACCAATTGCGTAAACCCCTTCAATATTGGTTCTAAAATAATCGTCAACAAGCACTCTGCCATTTTCAGTAGCCACACCTACCTCTTCCAATCCAATATTTTCCGTATTAGGAGCAATTCCTACTGCAGAAAGAACGATTTCGCATTCATGCACTTCAATTTCGCCTTTCTTATTCTTAATATTTACTTTTAAATCTCCATTCGATCCTTCTACAGATTCCACTGTAGAATTGGTCATAACTTTGATCTTATTTTTCTTAAAGCTACGTCCCATTTGCTTGGAAACCTCTACATCTTCTACCGGAAGAATTTCTGGTAAAAATTCCACTAAAGTTACCTGAGTACCCATTGTAGAATAGAAGTAAGCAAACTCAGATCCAATTGCTCCAGAACCAACAACAATCATTGATTTAGGCAGTTTCTCCAAAGTCAAAGCCTTACGATATCCAATAATGTTTTTACCATCCTGTGGCAGATTTGGTAATTCACGGGAACGAGCTCCTGTTGCCAAAATAATATGCTTTGCTTCATGATTGGATTTACTTCCATCTTCACCAGTAACTTCAACAGTTTTATTTCCTACTAATTTTCCGAAACCATTAATTACCTCAATTTTGTTCTTTTTTAGCAGGTATTGTATTCCTCCACTCATTTTTTCGGCAACACCCCGGCTACGAGCTACTACCTTTACAAAATCAGGTTTAACCTCACCATCGACTATTAATCCATAATCGCCGGCGTGTTTCATATATTCAAATACCTGTGCTGATTTCAGCAAAGATTTGGTTGGAATACAGCCCCAATTCAAACAAATGCCACCTAATTCGGCTCGTTCAACAACAGCAACATTCAAACCCAATTGTGAAGCGCGAATGGCGGCTACGTAACCACCAGGACCACTTCCTACTACTATTAAATCGTAACTCATTTTTATTTTGTTGTTTATGTTAGTATAAATTCTGTTTTTATTAAGTTATGTCTTTTCTTTATTCCGATAATTTGAAATCTTCTTTCAATTTAAATCAGACTATTTTTTTGCGTTTTGTCGAAATCATAATTATTTGAATGATTTTAGCCATTATAAAAAGGATCACAAATGAAAAGATAATGGTTGCTCCCGATGGTGCATTAATACGATAAGAAACCAATAATCCAATAAACGACCCCAGAATACCAAAAACTATAGACCCCAAAATCATTTTCTTAAAATCACTTGTGAACATATTGGCTATTGTTTGTGGAATTGTCAAAAACGAAATCACCAAAATAATTCCAACCACTCTAATGTTTAAAACAATGGCCAAAGCCACTAAGGATATCATTAAATAATTTAAAAATTGAACCGGGGCTTTCTGTGTTCGTGCAAACTCTTCATCGAAGGCAACAAACAAGATCGGGCGTAATAAAAATAAGAAAATTGCTATCGTTATTAGGCACAAACCGAGTAAGAGATATAAATCCAATGTACCAACGGTTAAAATGTTTCCAAATAAGAAACTCATTAAATTTGGTGCATAACCAGGAGTCATATAAATAAATATTATTCCTAAAGCCATTCCCAGAGCCCACAAAATTCCAATAACCGAATCTTGTCTTACATCTGTTTTTTTCGAAATCCACTCAATTCCTAAAGCAGACAAAACGCCAAAAACCGCAGCTCCCAATACTGGATTAAATCCCAGATACCATGCCAAACCAATTCCACCAAAAGAAGCATGTGTAATTCCGCCACTAATGAATACAATTCGTCGTGCTACAATATAGGAACCTATAATTCCGCAGGAAATACTGGCCAAAATAGCTGCTCCAACAGCATTTAAAAAGAAATTATATTGAAATAATTCAAATAGCTCGTTCATATTTTAGTTATGATGCTTTAATACTCGGTGAGGAACTTCGCCATGTGTAATTAAATCGATTGGACAATTATAAGCTTTCAACTGCTCCTTCGAAATAATATTTGAATCGTGATAACACAAAGTTTCATTCACACAGGCGATAGTTTTTACATGAGAACATATGGTGCCTACATCGTGTGATACAATTATAATGGCCATGTGCGAATTTAACTGATCCAGAATTTCGTACAACTCACCTTCAAAATTACTATCCACATAGGTGTCCGGTTCATCCAGAATCAATATTTGAGGGTCTGAGATGATTGCACGACACAAAAAAACGCGTTGTAATTGTCCTCCTGAGAGTTCTCCAATATTTTTATTCTTCAAATGAATAATTCCCATTTGAGACATTAATTCATCAGCACGCCTCTTGTTCTCACTATTATATCTTCCAAATATCTTTTTATGAGACATTAATCCTGAAAGAACAACCTCTTTAACAGGAATTGGAAACTTATTATCTATTTGATTAATTTGAGGAAGATAACCAATAATACATCGCTCATTACCATCAGGCAATATTTCCCCCTCTATTGGCTTTAAAATACCAAGAATCACCTTTAATAAGGTTGTTTTACCACCTCCATTAGGACCGATAATTCCCAAAAAATCATTTTCTTTCACAACCAAATTCACTCCTTTCAATACAATTTTCTCATCGTATCCAGCCGTCAGTGATTTTAATTCCAGAATTTTTTTCATCGAATGTAATTTCAGTCTTTAAGTATATTGATGATTCGTTTCATTTCGCTCAACCAATCTTCGGCGAGTGGATCAATAAGAACGACTTCACCATTAATCTCTGCAACAATAGCTTTTGCATTCTCAACGTTAAACTGTTTCTGAACAAAAACCTGTTTAATTTCTAATCTCTTTGCTTCCTCCACCAAGTGTTTCATGTGAGTTGGAGAAGGCTCCTTGCCATCCAATTCAACAGAAATTTGATTCAAACCATAATCTCTTGCCAAATAAGTTAAAGCAGGATGAAAAATCATAAACGACATTCCTTTTTTATGAATTAGCGAAGCTTCTGCAATTTGATCCATCTCGTCTAATTCAGCAAGAAATTGCAGATAATTTTTCTCATACACTTCCTTTTTCTCAGGAGCTAGTTTAACCAATTCCTGAAACAAATTTGAACTTACTATTTTTACAGATTTAAGGGATGACCAAATATGAGGATCAATACCTCCTTCATGAAAATGATCTCCATGCTTCTCCAAACCTTTAATCAATTCAATACCTCTCGAAAGATCTACAACTTTTATATCTCCAGCTCCTTCCACTAAATTTTTCAACCAAACCGTTTCAAAAGGAAT
>JBFFMG010000014.1:0-21729 GCA_041554215.1 Labilibaculum sp. | reverse complement strand
GTAAATCAGATTATGTCTTAGCAGACACATATATTGACAAAGGAACAGCAATGGCCATAATTATAAAAACCTTGAGTCACTATCCAAGTCTCAGACTTATCAAATATTTTGATGGCATTTTTCTATATAAAAAAAAGGGCTTCACACATTGTGAAACCCTTAGCTTTTACTTTAAAGCGATTCGCAGTTTCTTTTTTACTCTTCAACATTATAGCCAATCGTTTCAATTTGCTGAGCAATTTCTTCACGCTTAACCTTATCTTTTTCTACTTTAATAGTTACTTTGTTGCTTGTATGAGAAGCCTCAACTTCCACAACACCATCAATTTGTTGTAAGCTATTTTTAATTGTGTTTTCGCAACCAGTACAAGTCATTCCAGTAACGGTTAGTTCCATTGTTTCATATTCTACCACCTGCGTAGTTTCTGCGTTTGAATTACTCTCTGTTTTTTTAGTATTCGATTGGCAGGAAACAAACAAACCAATTGCGAATATCAATATTAAAATTTTTTTCATGACTGTTGGGTTTAGTTCAATTGTAAAAATAAAAAGGATTGATGTAAATGTCTAATTTATAGCCTGTGATAACAATAAAGTAACACTTCTAAAAGTAAAGTTTATCGATACTAATCATGATCATGATCATGAGGAAATATAGATTCAGGCGCAAAAATAGTTTTCGAACCGTTATTCTATCGTAATTTTTTAAAAGAACAAAACTGCTCGGAATAATGAATAAGGACATAGCCAATAAAGACCAAATTAGGACTTGTGACGAGAGAACATCAAAGATGGGAAGCAGCAAAGCGACCATAATCGTTGCCAATATCCATATTAATGTAATGTTGTGAATTTGTTTTACGCTAAATACATCTATCAGGACTTTAAAGCCACCTTTTTTATAATCTTCACCATAGAGCAGCAGTAAAAGCCAAAAGTGTGGAATTTGTCCTATAAAGAAGAAAAAAGACAGAGCTAAAATTGGCCAATCCAAAAAATTACCACCTGCTGCGACATAACCAATCATTGGAGGAAATGCGCCACTTAAGGCTCCAGGGACAACGGCAAATGCAGAGACTTGCTTTAATGGTGTATAAACCAAATTATACCAAAATATGGAGAAAATGGCAAGCCATAAACTTTCGGTAGTGCCTCCTAAAGCTAAAAGGCCACAGCCTGAAAGTAGGAAGAAAACACTCCATTTTACTGCTTCCGAAATGCTTATTTTTCCTGAAGGGATAGGGCGAAATTTGGTGCGATCCATTAACGCATCCTTTTTGTGCTCCTGAATGTGATTTAATGCTGAAGCTCCGGCCACAATCAAAAAAATACCAAACACCACATAGGCCAAATCCAAAGAGAATTTCGGAGAATGCAGTAAATATCCTGTGAAGCATGAAATTGCTATTGGAATAGCTATTTTGATTTTTCCTAATTCATAAAGAGTTGATATTTTAGAGGATTTTATCATGCATTGTGTTTATGTACAATTAATTACTTAGCGTTTTCATAAATTCAATAATTTCATCGATATCACTTTCCTTTAATTCGTTTTTATAAGAAAGCATTAATCCTTTACTGTAGCCTTTTACTACATCATCGTTAGGATTGTATATCGAATTAATTATATAGGCTCTGTCGATTGTTTGCTCTCTTGTTTCTCCTTTACTGATAACCGTTTCTGTTTTGCCATATAAGTCTTTCCAGCTAGGACCAACCAATTTCGATCCATCAAGAGAGTGACAGGCTAAACATCCATTTTTCTTTACAATCGTTAGACCTAAAGCTCCTGGTTTATCTGAAATAAGAGTAACCGTTTTGGTTGTATCGATGTACCAACTGTCAAATTTATCCTGTGGCATTACAATTACAGATGTTTGCATTGAGGAGTGTTGCAGTCCACAATATTCAGTACAAAACAAATCGTATTCGCCTTCGCGTCCAGGAATAAACCACATCATTTGTTCTTTACCGGGAACAATATCTTGTTTTAATCTAAACGAAGGAATGTACAAGCTATGCAGTACATCCAGAGCAACTAAATCTAATTTAACTGCTCGATCCAATGGAACATATAGGGTATCTGTCTTTTTTCCGTTTTCGTACTCGAATTGCCAATTCCACATTCTTCCAACGCTTTTAATTACAAAAGCATCATCAGGAACTTCTTTCATTGGTTTGTATCCCATCCAGCCATAATAAAACATCACCATCACCAAAATTGTGGGAATAACAGTCCATAATATTTCAAGAGGAACACTTCCGTGGATTTGGGTAGCTTTCGGATTTCTTTCTTTGCGATATCTGAATACGAAGTAAATCATCGTAGCTGTGATGGCGATCAGGAAAAAGAAAATAATTCCCAGTATCACCTCGAAAGAGGTATCTACACCTTTCACAAAATTTGAAGCATCGGGTATTGCTTGAGAAGTCATAAGCTATCGGTATAAGTAGTCTAAGAATGTAATAAAAATAACACATGCAAGTAGAAGTAATACTCCGCCTACCATTATAGAATAGAACTTTTTATCGAACTTAAGGTGCATGAAAATCAGCAATACCAAAATAGACTTTATACTTGCCAGCAGTAATGCGGCAGAAACTGTATAAGGACCTAAATTAATACTAGTAATGGCAACTGAAGCAAAGGTCATAAAAAGCAAAGCAATCAGAACGAATACGTAGGTTTTGTATTTTACAATGTGGGTATGTTGTTCTTTTTCCATGGTTGTACAATTAAGTGATTAGGTAGAATAAAGGGAAAAGGAAAATCCAAATTAGATCAACCAAATGCCAATACAAGCCACTATTTTCTAATATTGTAAAGTTGTCATGTTGAACCTCATCTTTTACAACCATTCTCATAACATATGCAATAAAGGCTACTCCAATAATAATGTGTAAAGCATGAAGACCTGTCATGGCATAATACAGTCCAAAAAACAAGATTTCTCCCTGACTGGCTTCCATTAGAGTGTCGCTTCCCGGATAAATGCCATGTGCAATTTTGCCGCTCCACTCAAAGTATTTATTCACCATGAATACTACTGCTAGTAAAATGGTAACACCCATTAATATCAAGGTAAGTTTTTTGTTTTTATATTGTATTGCGCTAATAGACATGGCGATAGTCATACTGCTTACCAGAAGAATTACGGTATTAACTGTTCCAATAAAAGTATCTAACTCCTCAGCGGCCAAATGAAAAGCAGCAGGATTCAAATATCGATATACTGAATATACGATAAATAGGCCGCCAAAAAGTAGTAGTTCAGTAAATATGAAGATCCACATTCCTGTTTTAGCACCTTCATCGTCTCGATGTTCATCAATGTGTGCGTGATTACTCATAGTCGTATGGAAGTTTGGTTACTACTGGTATTTCAGCGAAGTTTTCAAGTGTTGGAGGACTGGCAATTGTCCATTCCAAAGTTTTACCTTTCCATGGATCGGCTTCTGCAATTTCTCCTTTGCGAGCCGATCGAACTAGATTCGTGATGATAATTACCAAGCCGGAAATCATCAGCATAGCTCCAAATGAGGATACAATATTTGGTCCGTGAAATTCCTCAACATAGTCGTAATACCTACGAGGCATTCCAATCATTCCTAAATAAAACATGGGAAGATAAAGGGTGTTAAAACCTGTGAAGAATACTGCTAAGCCAATATTCGCCCAACCTTTGTCGTACATTCTTCCGAACATTTTAGGATACCAATAATGCAAAGCTCCAAAAAATGCATATCCGGTACCTCCAAAAACAATAAAGTGAAAGTGAGCAACAACAAATGCAGTATCATGCAAATGAACATTGGCTGATAAAGCGCCAAGTACCATCCCGGATAATCCGCCAATCATAAAAACGAAAAGGAAACAAAGCGCCCACAAAAAAGGCGTTTGAATATCTATGGATGCCTTGTGAAGAGTAGCCACCCAATTGAAAATTTTAATGGCACTGGGTATGGCAACCAAAAATGTTAGAATCGAGAATGTATACAAAGCTGTTCCACTCATTCCTGATGTAAACATGTGATGTCCCCAAACAAAGTAGCCCACAAATGCAATTGCTAAAGTAGAAACTACAATTGCTTTGTAGCCAAATATTGTTTTTCGGGCGAATGTTGGAATGATTTCAGAAATTACACCCATAGCAGGTAATATCATGATGTAAACGGCAGGGTGGGAGTAGATCCAGAATAAATGCTGATATAAAATTGGGTCGCCACCTAAAGCAGGATCGAAAAAACCGATTTGCATGGTGCGTTCCAAAACAATCATTAACAAAGTAACCCCAACTATTGGCGTTGCAAGTACTTGAATCCAACTTGTTCCGTATAAAGCCCAAGGGAAAAGAGGCATTTTCATCCACGCCATGCCTGGTGCTCTCATTCTGTGCATAGTAACAATGAAGTTGATTCCTGTAGCAATAGATGAGAAACCCAATATAAACGCTCCAGTTACGGCTGGCAACATATTAGTTCCGGTTCTAAAACTGTATGGTGCGTAAAATGTCCATCCTGTATCTGGAGGTCCATCGCCAAAAAACTGAGCCGAAAGGGCGATTGCTGCACCTAAAATATAAATCCACCACGATAAAAGGTTTAGCTTTGGAAAAGCCACGTCTTTCGCTCCAATCATCAAAGGCAGAAAGAAATTTCCGAACACCGCAGGTAAGCCGGGAACTACAATTAAAAAAATCATGGTGATCCCGTGAAGAGTGAAAAAGCTGTTATAGGTTTGGGCATCCATAATGGTTTTACCAGGTGCAATTAACTCTATTTTCATTAATAGCCCCAGAATAGCTGCTATGCTAAAAAGCACCAGCATACTGTATAAATACAACAAGCCAATTCTTTTATGGTCTGTTGAGAAAATCCATGCAAATATACCTTTGTATCTTCCCTGATATTCAAGGTAATTGGGCTCATGGTTTTGAATTACGGTATCAGACATATGTGTAGTGTTACGATTGTGGTTTCTTTCTAGGTCTCTTAAATACTAATAACAGAAAAACAATTAGTCCCATTACTAATATGATGGTTCCTGTTACTTTGGTGACATTTAAAACGTAGGCTTGTCCTACAGGATCGTAGGAATAGCAATATTGAAGTATTTTGTTGATGGTGGGACCTGTCTGGCCTTTAGAAGCTTCCATTATGGCTAGCTTAAATTCAAATGGTAAGAAATAGGTTCCATTTAAATAACGGGTAATTTTTCCTTCGGGACTGGCTATAATAACCGTAGCAGCATGGGTGAATTCATTGCCGACCTTTTTATACCTAAAGCCCAATGCTTTTGTTGCTTTCGCAATGTTAAGACTATCGCCAGTATAAAACTTCCACCCCTCTTGTGTGTTTTTGCCTTGGATCAAGGATTTGTAGTTGTTTTTCTTTTTAACTGCAAGATCATAGGTCTCTGTAGGGTCGAAACTAATTGTAATGACTTGATAGTCTTCAGCAATATTTAAATCACTTTTTTGAATAACATCAGCCAAACCATCCATAAGAGGACTGCAAATTCCCGGACATCGAAAGTAAACAAAAACGATTGCTGTAGGTTTATCAATTTGATCTTTTAAAAAGACCAATTCACCAGCTTCGTTGGTCAGCTGTATGTTTTGTGGGATTGTGTCATCAAGATGCTCTATTATACCAACTTCCATGTCGTAATATAAATCTTTGGCATCTTGACTAAATGATAAAGGAGTCTTAAGGAATAACAAAAGACAAACGATAATTTTTAGTTTCATAAGTAATCCTCCATAGTTTTAGGGTTAAGGAGAGAAATGGGGCAAGTATTGTGGTAATCATTACTCTGATCTATATAAATATATAAAAATATTTGATTGGTTCTTATGGTTAATTGGCTTTTTTTGCGATAGTTAGCTATTTAGACAGTCAAATAATTTTGATAATTCGTTGGTGGTTTACTATTTTTACTGGATCTAAAAAAGAATAAGGTGTATGAATAAGTTGAACGTAATATTTCTGTTAATTGTATTTTTTTTTATTTCCTGCGGAGAATCCAAAAAGAAATCTGCGAAGAACGACCTTGTGAGTACTGAAATTTTGAGTACTGATATGGAAATTGGGGCTCAATTGTACCGGGCCAAGTGTATGAATTGTCATATGATGAAAGGTGGTGGAATAGAGAAGGTTTTTCCTCCTTTGGCTAATTCCGATTATCTGAAAGAAAATAGGGAAGATGCTATAAAAATGGTGAAATTTGGAAGTAATAAACCTATTAAAGTAAATGGCGTAAAATACAACAGTTTAATGCCAGCATCTGGTTTAACCGATAAGGAATTGGTTACCGTATTTAATTATATTCTGAATTCGTGGGGAAATGATTATGGACAGGTTACTCTGGAACAGGTTGAAGCAGTAAAAAGATAAAAAAGCTTTTGACTTTGTTATAGAAATGGGAATTTACCACTTCATGAGCCAAAAGCTTGTTAAATTTTTAATGTACATTCGATTTTACCCGATAATATTCTTTGCGGAGTCGATTCACACTAAGTATTTTAACATTTTCTTCTCCGGTAGTCTCACTAATCTTTTTAACTGCAACTTTACTCTTCTTTTGATGTTCAGGGTAATGACAAGCTTTGTATTTTTTACCGCTATTACAAAAGCATTTGTCATTTCGTTCAATTCTTACATAGTAAAAGGAATCTTCTTCTGTAGTGTTGAAAAAAGTCAACAAATTATTAAGGATTTTTTTCATAGTGTTAGAATATCTAAAGGTTAAACTTTAAGTTCCTTTAATTTACGAGATATCCTGATTGGAAGCAATAAAAATAATTTGTCAGATAAAGAGCTTGTTTATAGTGCTTAATTTGGAATAAGGATTCCAGTAATTAACTAGATTTTAATGACAACAATCTGGTTTAGGTTTTGACACATCCACTTGTTCGGTAGGCACTTTCATTGCTTTTTCTGGAGGACTTAAAAAAGGAATTCCTAAACTCAATCCACGAAGTACGAACAGAACACCAATAAAAACAATGGCATAGGGTATCATTCGAGTTATTTTTTTTCTCAGTTCAAGAGTTATTAAGTTTCCAATGAGTGATATGGCCAACATCATAGGAAGAGTTCCCAAGCCAAAAATAAACATGAAAAGTGCTCCGCCAGCAAACGAACCTGTAGCAATTGCTGCTGCTATAGCAACGTAAACCAATCCACATGGAAGCAATCCGTTTAATAATCCGATTAAAAAAAGTGATCCATAACTTCGTTGAGTAAATAGTTTTCCTAACGAAAGCTTTACTTTGCCAACAAGTGAGAACAAACCTTTTTCAGCGTTAAAGCGATTTTTATAAATTGAAGGTGTGATCACTGAAAGAATCATGATAGCACCCATGATCACAGATACCCATTGCTGAAATCCACTCATCACCAAACCTCGACCTAAAAGACCAAATATGGCGCCCATGAGTGCGTAGGTGAGTGCTCTGCCAATATTGTATATAACGCCACCCGAAATTCTAGCCAGCCATGAAGTTGTTTTTAAAGGAATTGCCAATGCAATAGGACCACACATTCCCACGCAGTGAAAACTGCCCATAAGTCCCAATATTAATGCTGATAGATATACCATGAGTATTGATTTTGTACGCCTTACCCTTAATCCCTCTCCTCAAGGAGAGGGAAACTTTAATGTATTGTTTTCTCTCTTCTCCAGAAGGAGAAGGGGATGAGGTGTTTTATTTATTTAAATAGATACTTTCTTCCTTATAATATCCTTTATTGTTGTGTTCCCAATCAATTTTAATCGTATACATTCCTTTTAATAATTGATTGGTACTTAATTCCTGAAACCCGGTTTCATCAATTTCAATATCACATTTAATATCTGATTGATAGTTGGCTGGACGATAAAAAATGATTTCTCCTTTTACCTGATTGTGCATAACAGTAGGAAATTGAATTTGAATCTTTCCATTTTCCTGGATAATCAAAACATCTTCAATCAAAGCTTTAGCATTTTTAATTTTATCAATTTGTTTCTGGTATTCTACCTCTTTGGGATAGTAATCTTTCGATACCAAGTTGATTTGTTGTGTTGTGCTAAATGCAACAAAAGCTAAAATTCCAATAACATATATCGAAGCTCCTATTCCAAGCTTTGTGCCCCAATTCATTTTTTTCATATTTTATTTATCAGATATCAATAGGCAGTATTCACTGTTTACTGATCATTGTTAATTGCTAACTGTTTTTCTTAGTTCGGCCCAACAAATGTTAGTTTCACTTCTTCTATTAAACGATCATCAGCATACACTCCAATGGTAATTGGAATGTTATCGCTAGTAATTTCTCTAAGAGGTAAGGTTGCAAAAAATACACCTTCTCTTATTGAGCTTGCTTTAGCCTTCAGTTCCTCACCAATCACTTTAATATCACCTTCGTGATTCATTAATTTAAAATGAATAGGAACTTCAGCAGCCGTTTTATTTACTACTTTAAAACTATACATGTTGCTGATTCCATCTTTTTGGGCTTGGTACATTAAGCCAGGAGTTCTTAATATTATGGCTTCCAAATCGCTTCTGGAAGCGAAAAGAGCTGCAACAATTCCCAATAAAATACAAAGAACAACGGTGTAGGCAATTTTACGGGCAGGCCATTTTTGTTTTTTGCCTTCAGCGATATTTTTTTCTGAGTCGAATCGAATTAATCCTTTCGGTTTTCCAATCCATTCCATCACTGAATTACACTCGTCTATGCACGCCGTGCAATTAATACATTCCAATTGAGTTCCATCACGAACATCAATTCCTGTCGGACAGACATCAACGCATTGATAACAATCAATACAATCTCCTTTGCCATCCTCTTTTCGATCTTCTCCTGCTTCAAGTGGTGCTCTTTCTTCACCTCGTTTGTAATCGTAAGCAACAACTATCGAATTGGAATCTAATAGCACACCTTGCAGCCTTCCGTAAGGGCAAATCATTGTACAAACCTGTTCTCTTAATTTAGTAAACACAAAGAACATTACGCCCGAAAATAAAACTGCTACGGTAAATCCTACACTATGCTTCGAAATTGGCGCTTTCAATATTTCGAATAGCTGATCAATTCCGATAATATAAGATAAAAAGGCATTGGTAATCAAAAAACAGATGGTATAGAAAATGATCAATTTTAGGCTTTTCTTCCAGAATTTAGTGAAATTCATGGCCTGAGAATCCAATTTGCGTTGTTGACTTGGGTTTCCTTCAATTAAGTATTCAATTCGTCGAAAAATAAATTCTAAAAAAATAGTTTGCGGACAAGTCCAACCACACCATATACGACCATAACTCACTGTAAATAATACCACGAATACAAAAAGAGTTATCATGGAATACAGGAAGAGATGAAAATCCTGAGGCCAAAATTGAACCCCGAACAAAATAAATTTACGCTCAAGAATATTTAGCAATAAAAATGGTTCTCCATCGAACTTCACAAAAGGAATCGTAAAAAACAAAAAGAGCAAGGTATAGCTAACTAAATTGCGATACCTATATAATCTTCCTTTTGGTTTTTGAGCGTACACCCATCTACGTTTTCCCGACTCGTTTAGAGTAGCTAGCTGGTCACGATAACCTGTGAATGGATTTTTAGGAGCCATGTTTTATAATTTAACCACAAAGAAAGCTCAAAGGTATTTCACAAAGAATACGACGTGTTTTTTTGTTAGAATAGACTTTGTAAATGAACTCGCTTGTGTTTATTAATTAAGTTTTTACAGTATAAACAAGTACAATAGTCGCACATTGGTTTAATAATCCTTTGTGCAACATAGTGTTGTACTTTGTTGACCTTTGCGGTTAATTTTTTATTCAACTAATTCACCTTGAGCCTCTTTCGCATTTGCAGGATTTGTTCCTACAAGGCTCATGGTATAGCTGGAAACCTGAAGCATTTGTTCTGGCGATAATTGATTTTGCCAAGCTAGCATACCTTTCATCGGTTTGCCTACTTTAATGATTTGGTAAACATCTTTAAGACTACCTCCATTCAACCAATATTTATCGGTAAGATTTGGACCAATTGCATTCCCTTCCCCTATAGCTCCATGGCAGGCAATACAGTTTTTGTCGTAAATGGCTTTTCCTTTTTCAAGATTTGCTGCATCTGTCATTAGAACAAGCGCATTTTCATCAAAGTCTGCTTTGGGTTTATTTGCTTCGGCAAGTGCCATTTCTTTGTTGTATTCATCAATTTGCAAATCGTCACCGAACACATGATATCGGAACATGTAGATTGCGGCAAAAATGATTGTAATATAAAACAAGTAACGCCACCAAGTTGGCATTGGGTTATTTAATTCTCTAATTCCATCGTAATCGTGATCGCTGATTAGATGCTCGTGTTCTTCTAAGAATTTATCTTTTTTCTCCATTTTATCTTGATTTTGTAGGCCTATTATTGTTTTGATTCTGAAGACACTTTTGATGATGTGGTTTCATCCTCGTCAAGGGCATAACTTCCCATTTCTGTAAAGAATGCTTTATTACTTTTACTGAAAACCCACCAAAGCATTCCTGCAAAAAACAGGAAGAAAATCAGTAATGAGATGCTAGGAAAAAATCCGACATCAGCAATTCCCTGTAAATAATGACTAACTATTTTCATCTGTTATATTTTTTTATTTTATGGTCAGATAGCCTGTCCCGATTTATCGGGAGAACTTTCCAGCAGTAAATTATTATTTAATCATTGAGGTTTCAGATTTTTTAGGTGAGAGATATGAGATAAAATTATGCTAAAAGTATTTTTCTCAATTCTCGTATATAAAACCTTATATCTAGTTTTCAACAGAAATATCTCGACCTAAACGTTGCAGGTATGCGATAACAGCTAAGATTTCTTTATCGCTAGCTACCTCAATACCTGATTTTTTAAGATCTGCTGCAATTTCTTCAGCTTGTTTCTGTAAATCATCATTTGCAAGCTGATCGTAACCTTCTGCATAAGGAACACCCAAGGTGGTCATTGCTCGAATTTTTGCAGGAGTTGATGAAATATCCAGCTCATCTTTTATCAGCCAAGGATAAGCAGGCATAATAGATTGCGCATTCATTTTCTGAGGATTCAACATGTGGTTATAATGCCAAACATTGGTTTTATACATTTTTCCCCTGGGAACACCTTCACGAGCCAAATCGGGTCCGGTACGTTTCGATCCCCATAAGTGAGGATGATCATAAACGGATTCTCCGGCTTTTGAGTACTCTCCGTAACGTTCTGTTTCTGAGCGGAATGGTCTAACCATCTGGGAGTGACATGTATTACAACCTTCTCGGATGTAGATATCTCTACCTTGTAATTCAAGTGGAGTATATGGTTTTACACTTTCGATTGTAGGTATGTTTGATTTAATTAGATAGGTTGGAACAATTTCGAAGGCTCCACCAATTAATATTGCTACAGTAGCTAGAGCCATAAACTGAACAGGTTTTCTTTCTAACCATCGGTGTAAACCTTCGCTTTTACTACGTTTTGTATCGGTAACAATAGCTGGTGCCGAAGCTTCTTCATTATCTGCACATTTACCAGAGGCGGCAGTTTTTAATAGGTTGTAAACCATTAGAAAAAGACCTGTGAAATATAGTAGTCCACCAAATACTCTGGCGTGATACATTGGTAAAATCTGAGTTACAGTCTCTAAGAAATTAGGATAAGCTAGCAAGCCATCTGGAGTAAATTCTTTCCACATTAAAGTTTGAACAATAGCTCCCCAGTACAAAGGAAGAGCATAAAAAATCATTCCTAATGTGCCAACCCAGAAGTGTGCGTTGGCTAATTTTTCTGAGTAAAGCTTAGTATTCCACATTTTAGGGAATAAATAGTAAAGCATACCGAATGTTAAGAATCCATTCCATCCCATTGCACCAATATGAACGTGAGCAATTGTCCAGTCGGTATAGTGCGTTAATGAGTTTACCCATTTAAGAGACATCATTGGTCCCTCGAAAGTTGACATACCATAACAGGTTACTGCAACAACCATAAATTTTAAGGTTGCACTATCGCGAACTTTATCCCAAGCACCTCTAAGAGTAAGAAGTCCGTTAAACATTCCACCCCACGATGGAGCAAGAAGCATAATGGAGAAAACAACACCTAATGATTGTGCCCAATCGGGTAAAGAGGTATAAAGCAAGTGATGAGGACCAGCCCAGATATATAAGAAAATCAGTGCCCAAAAGTGAATGATGGATAATCGATAAGAATATACCGGGCGGTTAGCTGCTTTTGGTAAAAAGTAGTACATCAATCCTAAATATGGAGTGGTAAGGAAGAAGGCAACAGCATTGTGTCCGTACCACCATTGTACCAAAGCATCTTGTACTCCGGCATAAACAGGATAAGACTGTATCCAACTGTATGGTAAGGCAATAGAGTTCCCAATATGAAGTACTGCAACAGTAACAAAAGTAGCTATGTAAAACCAAATGGCAACATAAAGATGATCAGCTCTTCGTCGTAAAATAGTACCAAACATGTTCCAGCCAAATACAACCCAAATAATGGTAATGGCGATATCTATTGGCCATTCTAACTCAGCATACTCTTTACTGGTAGTAATACCAAGTACGAAAGTGATAGCGGCCGAAACAATAATGGCCTGCCAACCCCAAAAATGAATCCAACTAAGCCTGTCATTAAACATTCTTGCTTTAAGTAAGCGTTGAAGTGAATAATAAACAGCAGTAAATATTCCATTACCAACAAATGCGAATATTACCGCATTAGTATGAATTGGTCGAATTCTACCAAAACTGGTATAAGCCAAGTTGAAATTAAAAATCGGGAATGCCAATTGTAAAGCTGCCAAAAGCCCTACCAACATTCCAACTACTCCCCAAAGAATGGTTGCGTAGGCGAAAAATTTCACGATTTTATTATCGTACGAAAAATGTTGTGTTTCCATTAAATTAAGATTTATGGTTTTTCTTAGTTGTTTCTTTTTCTATTTGTTGTTCTTTTTCTTTTTTTTGTTCTTTTTTTTCCTGATCGTCGAATAAAATTCGGACCGATGGAGAATATGTGTCATCATATTGTCCTTTTTTTACAGCCCAAAGAAATGCGATCAAAAATCCTCCGGCAACGATCATACTAGCACCTATCAAAACGAATAATACACTCATTTTCTATTTAATTTAGTTGAACCGGTTTTCTCGTTGAAGAGATTGTTTTAGCAAGCTCTATTACTGATTCTTTATCTGATTTCTTTTGAATTTCCTTAGATCGTGCAATATAATTGGTGGTAAAAGTTGCAAATGCCACCACCGAAATAGAACTAATTGGCATCAACAAGGCAGCAACAATTGGTGATAATACACCTTGTACTGCGAAATACAACCCAAATACATTATAAAGAAAAGAGAGTAAAAAACTAAGTTTTACGATTAAGACACTTTTTCCTGATATCTTTAGAAAGTACTTTAATTGTTGAAATTTTGAAGCCTCCAAAATAGCATCGCAAGCAGGTGAAAAATGGTAAATGTCATCTGCAATTGAAATTCCTACATCGCTTGTTTTTAATGCTCCCGCGTCATTCAATCCATCACCAATCATTAGAACACGTTTATTTTCTTTCTTTAAATTGTTGATGTATTCGAGTTTGTCATTAGGCGACTGATTAAAGCGAATAATTGATTTCGCAGGAAAGATCTGCTTCAGGTTTTCCATCTCCGAATCATTGTCACCTGAAAGAACATGCAAATCATACCTGTGTGCAAGTCCTTTTATTAGTTCCGACAAACCAGTTCTGTATTGATTACTCAACGCGAAATGGCCTTTTGTTTTTCCATCTACCGAAAGGTAAACTTCTGTATTTAGTGAACTTGTTTCGGTTTTTCCTTCATGAATAAATATTGCCGAGCCTAATTTGATTTTCCGGCCATTAATAGTGCCTGAAATTCCCATTGAAGGCAATTCATTATAATCAATAACTGTTTCAGGAGAAATGCTTTTGTAATACTCATACAAAGTAGAGCTTAGAGTATGAGTCGAATGTCTTGTTAACGATTTTACTGCGATTTTGTCATCATCAGTTAATGCATCTCCATGAAAATTAACTTTTACTTCATCGGCTTGTGTTATTGTTCCTGTTTTGTCAAAAACAATGCTGGTAATTGAGTTCAATTTTTCAACTACATCGGAGCTTTTTAGATAGATGCCCATTCGTCCCAATAATCGCATGGTATTTCCTAAGGCGAAAGGAGCTGAGAGAGCTAATGCACATGGACAGGCAACAATTAAAACTGAGGTAAATGCAAAAAGGGCTTTGCTTGAATCATATACTAGCCAATAACTCCCTGCAAAAATTCCAATTACTATAATAACGAGGGTGAAATATTTGCTGATTTGATCGATAAGTGAGTTAAGTTTGGTACTGGAAGTTTCATTCCCATCAAATTGATTCCATAATTGAGTTAGTCGACTTTGAATTACATCTTTCTCAATGGTTAATTCGATAGCGCTACCCATTTGCTTTCCACCTGCAAAAATATGATCACCACTTTCTTTAAAAACAGGTTTCGATTCTCCGGTTACAAAGCTGTAATCAATTTGGGCTTCTCCCTTAATTAGTACACTATCAGCAGGAATCAATTCTTGATTTCTGATTAAAATGATATCGCCTTTTTGTAATTTCTCAATAGGAGTACTTACTTCAATACCTTTTTCCATTTTGCTTACTGCAACAGGAAAATAAGAACGATAATCCCGTTCGAATGAAAGAGCTTGATAAGTGCGATTTTGATACCATTTTCCAATGAGTAGAAAAAAGATTAATCCCGCAAGAGAATCCATATAACCAGAACCAGTTCCTGTAAAAATTTCGAGGCTACTTTGTATAAAAAGCATTAATATTCCCATTGAAATAGGAACGTCAATATTAATGAATTTGTGTTTTATAGCCTTAACAGCAGATTTTAAGTAATCGCTTCCACTATAAAAGAAAACAGGTAAAGCGAGAATGAAATTCATCATGCCAAAGAACTCTTTGAAATGCGTTTCCAAATACTCATGTCCGGGCACATATTCTGGCAGGCTTAAAAGCATTATATTTCCAAAGCAAAATCCGGCAATACCGATTTTATAAAGGAGTTTTTTATTTACATCTTCATTTTGTTTTTCCTGAAGTTTATCTAATGTGATTTCGGGAATATAATGAATTGAAGATAGTAGTTCCGCCAGCTCCCGAATAGATATTTCATCGGAATTGAAAGTGATGGCAACTTCTTTTTTAACGAAATTAACCATCGATTTAATAACTCCCTTATTTAAGATATTGAGATGTTCCAACAACCAAATACACGAACTACAATGTATGCTGGGGATATAAAAGCTTAGTTTACGAATATTTCCTTCGGCAAAATCATATAGTTGGTCCGCAATTTCGGGTTCATCTAAAAAGGCAAATTTCTCCTTGTATTTTCCTGCCTCAATCTTAATTCCAGGGTTGGATTCAAAATCATAATAGGTGCAAAGTTCATTTTCATGCAGAATCTGATATACAGTAGAACAACCATTGCAACAAAATGGTTTCTCATCCCAAATTACGGGATGTGAACCACAGTCATCGCCACAGTGCACACAGATATGCTTTTTTGTTTCTTCCTGCATTTTAACCATCTTGCAGACCTCTCAGTCTTAAATTATCAGAAATGAATACCGATTCAACTCTTATTTACATTGTAGCTGGAATTACTGTCCTTCACTTTTTAGTTGGGATAGGATACCTACTATATAAGTTAGGACGCCCATCAAAATCAAAAAAAGATGAAGATTCCAAATAAATTTTACTCTTCTGTTTTTGCCAGTTTAGATAATTGCATCATTTGAAATAAAACGAAGAAAATAATTCCCCAAATACTAATTACTCCACCAACGTAAGAAATAATAATCCAAATAGGAGCATTTGCGCTTGTTCCCCACATAGCTCTTTCATCCAAAGGATTGATTGGATCAGTAGGAAGTCCAAGGCTTGCAATTCTGTCCGAACTAATCTCACCATAGTAGGCATCGTCAGTTACTTTTACCAGAAGGTTAACGTGTCCTTCTCTGTCTCCAGGTAAATCTGCAGGAAAGATAATTTTCACTTCTCCCTTTTCATTTGTATAGGCATCGTCACCCGAAATATCCAAGTACCCAAAGCTTCTTTTTATTTTAAAGCTTAATTCAATTCCTTGCAGTGCAACACGATCTCCTTTTTTTGTTAGACCAGTTAGGTGAGCCAATATTACTTTTTCCTCATCATCAATATCTAAAAGTAGTTTAACATCGCTTACTTCAGGATTTACTACTTCAGCAACTTTCTTACTTTCTTTTTTGTTTTTATCGAAGGAGCGTAGGTAGGCAATTACCATCCATTTATCTTCGTCGCTCAAGGTTTTTTCGAAAGTAGGCATTGCCCCTTGTCCTTTGTTAATTTTGTAATAGATTTCTCCATCGCCCTGGATTAAAAATGCCTGCGATCCCAAATCGGAAGGAGCAACGGGCTGCAAAGGCAACATGTTTCCCATACCAGCATCACCATGGCAGGATTTACAGTTAATGTTGTAAATCTTTTTTCCTGAGCTGACATTTTTAGTGCTAGCCTCATAAGGATTTTGCTTCTTTTTTGCGGATGCAGGTATAGACCAATCTTGGGCTTTTACAACATGGGTTGTGAAAGCAAAAAGTAAAAACAGGCTGGCAATTATTTTGATAGCATTTTTCATTGTTCGTATGTTTTTAAGCTTCAATTTCGTATTTAATCCCGTTATTATCTGCTGTTTCGCAAATTGGGATTACTGGAAATATTTTTGATAAAACAGTAATGATTAAAAGCGCAAGAGCAAAACTTAAAACCGTAACCGAAATTTCAATTGCCGAAGGGTAGTAATGTTCAAAATTTTGTGGTACGTTCTGAATTGGTAAGTGTGGGTGAAGTAATGTTGGTATCACAATTACATAACGTTTAACCCAGGCTCCAGCCAAAATAAACAGAGAAATAATCATTATTGGTAATGGTTTCCTGAATTTTTTTGTAACCAATAGCATAATTGGAATAATGTTTCCTAACAATTGAGAAGACCAAAACATTATTGCCCAATGACCTGTAAATAGTTCTTTTAGGTGAACATCATCTCCTGTTTTCATTTTGTAACCAGGAACTAAGAATTCATTTAAATTAAAGTATAGATATACCAAACAAACAGCAACCATCAATTTGCCCATTTTATCGAATTGCACATCTGTAAGGTAATCTTGAAGTTTGTAGCTAACACGAAAAAAGTACATTGCAACAATTAAGGCTGCCGAACCGGCTACAAATGCACCTGCCACGAAGTAGGGCCCAAAAATTGTGGTATCCCAACCATTGCGCAAAGTTGCAGCAAAAAGCCATGAAGTTACCGTATGGATAGCCAAACCAACAGGTACAATCAATACCATTAAGATTCTGATTAATTTGTGTAGATGTTTGTGTTGACTGGGAGTGTTAATGTATCCAAAAGAAAGAATATTATATAATTTTTTCAGGATTGGGGATGTTTTCTTCAACTCATTTTTACAAATGGCCAAATCGGGAATCATTGGTAAAATGAGCAATAGAAGACTAATAGTTAGATAAGTTGTAATTACGGTAACGTCCCAAAGAATTGGCGATTGAAATCGACCATGGATTAGCACATTGATAACTCTATCGGGGCGTCCCATATCCATAACAATTACCAAACCAGCTACAGCAACAAAAGCAACTGCTATTATTTCAGCAATTCTTGATATTGGAGTTATCCAATCGATTCGAAGCAAGCCAAGTATCGATGAAATTAGCATCCCAACTAAACTTACGGCAACAAAAAACACAAAGTTGGCAATATACAATCCCCACGATACGTAATCACGCATTCCCGTAACTCCTAGTCCATCTCTTAATTGTACGTAATAAGCCCATACGCAAACTCCAATTACAGTTAGCAAAAATGCAATCCAAAGCTCTAAACCTTTGTGGTTTTGCATTGGTCGGAGAATGTCTTTTTTTAATTTTTCAAACGAAAGAGTTGTTTCTTTCTGTTCTGGTAAGTCATTCATAAGATTAGATTATTTAGGGCAAACAAAATCTGTTTATTATTTTATTATTGATTTTAGTCCTTTGGTTTAGTGAAGATTTTCTTCGTTTAGAAGATCGCCATTAAACTCAAATGCTCTGTTTTTAGGAGGCAGGTAGTAAACGCGAGGCTTCGTTCCTAACTCTGGCATTAAAGTATATCCTGCATTTTCTTCTATTAATGTGGAAAAACGAACCGTTTCGTGAGTTGTTCCGTTGGTAACAGCATCTTCATTTTGATCACCAAAATAGTAAACCCCATTCGGACAGGATGAAACGCAAGAAGGAAGCTTGTCTTCTCGAAGTCGATCGGCACTAAATAAACATTTGCTTATGGTTCCTTTCTTTTGAGGAACATTTGATTCATTGTTGTTGGTTAGGTTTTTATATTTTTCAGCATCCTTTGGCTCAGTCCATTGGAAAATTCGTGCAGAGTAAGGACAAGCTGCAATGCAGAATCTACAACCAATACATCTTTCGTTATCGATTAAAACAATTCCATCCTGACGCTTAAAGGTTGCATCTACCGGGCAAACTTTTGTACAAGGAGGATTATCGCAATGCTGACAAGGTTTTGGCATAAAATAAGGAGCAGTATGTTCAGCATCCTGCATCTGAAGAACATTAATATGGTGTTGCTCGGGTCTTAACTGATGATGATTTTGACAGGCATCCATACATTTTCTTGCATTTCTGCATTTACTAAGGTCGATAACCATTACAAAAGATTTCCCCGCAATACCTTCGCGGCCTCTTTTTTGCAATTCAGTAAGAGGTTCGCTTACGGTTGGTCGCAATTGATTTTTATCAACTTGAACTAGTTGTCCGTCTTGTGTTAACAGGTTTACAGTTTCTCCTGGTTCTTGAGCTGCTGCTTTTGCAGCCCCAAGAAGAGAAAATCCACTAACAACACCTGCAGCACCAACTGAAAGTCCAACACTTTTAAGGAACTTTCGTCTGCTGTTGTTTGATGTTTCTTCTTTCATTATGCAATTAGGTTAGTTTTCTGTTTGAGTATATCCAGTTCTACCGAATGGGAAAAATTAAAAATGAGAATAAAAATGCTCTTTTAAAATCATTCTAAATAAGCATTGAAACTTCTGCGACTCAAGGCGTTTAACCTGTGATTGTTTAATTCTCTTATGTTTCACATACGATTGCGTGGTAATTCAAATATAAATAAATAATTCCACTTGTACAGGTCTCTCGAAATGGAGAGGTAATATGCTGATTTTAATGTGCTTTCATTTTTATTTAGAGTGTCTATTGTTAATGTGTTGATTATATGGAATTTAATTGTTGATAAACATAGGTGATTTTTGTTTTGAGATATTTTGTGAAATAAACCACATTATTATTTTATATGTAGCAATAATTTGTCGGATATCCTTAAAATCAGTGAGTTTGGAGTGGTTTGTTGTTTGTGTTTGATGTTCAACAGGTTGTAGATTAAATGTTTATTGATTTTTTATATGATAGTATAAAATCTATCTATAACAATAATATTTTCCATAAATCTATTTAGTTTGACCTGTTGGCTGTAACTATAAATAGAATTTTACAATGCGCTTGATTACTGGCTTGCTTTTTTAATCTGCTGGCAGATATTTCCCGATCTCATTTAAAAGTGTATTTTTGTGCGATTAATATCAGCTTTGGTATTAGACAGCAATAAAATGTAAATATGAGCGGATTGAAGAATTGTAAACCAATGAATACTTGGTTTAAGAAGTTGGATACAAGACCAATAGTGATAAGTGGTCCCTCTATTGTCGAGTCGGAAACACAATTGTTAAATACGGCCAAAGAACTAAAAAAAATAGATCAGGTAAAAATATTTCGTGCGGGTGTATGGAAACCACAAACCGCAATAAAATCTTTTGGAAATAGAGGTATTGATATTTTACAATGGTTGAATCAGGTGAAGCAGGAAACAGGTTTACTTACAATGGTTGAGGTAGCATCGCCTAAACATGTTGAAATGTGTTTAAGGCATAATGTTGATATTTTATGGATCGGGGCAAGAACTAGTTCTAATCCTTTTTCTGTTCAGGAATTGGCTAGTGCCCTACAGGGAATGAGTGTTCCTGTTATGGTGAAAAATCCTATAAATCCCGATATTAACTTATGGATTGAGGCTTTGGAGACGATCAATAAAGCTGGCATTTCTAGATTAGCAGCCATTCACAGAGGCTTTTATCCTTTCGAAAAAACCAGGCTTCGTAACATTCCAAAATGGGAAATTCCTATCGAATTAAAATCGCGTTTTCATAATTTGCCCATTATTTGTGATCCTAGTCATATTGCAGGTGACAATAAATATGTTCCGGAAATGGCACAAAAGGCTATGGATTTAAATATGGATGGTTTAATGATTGAGAGCCGTTTTAATACGACAGAAGTTATCAATGATCAAGACCAACAATTAACCCCTGCTGATTTAGATCAAGTTTTAAGAGGCTTGGTTTGTCGTTTGCCTTCTGTTGATGATGCTGGAGAAAACCAACTTGAAAAATACCGTGACCAAATAGATTCGGTAGATTCTCAATTGATTGAATTACTTGCGCAAAGAATGAATATTGTTGAGGGAATTGGAGAATACAAAGCAGAGAAAAATATGACTATTCTTCAACTTCAACGATGGGAAAGGGTTCGTGAAAAAGGAATAGAATTGGGCACATCCTTAGGATTATCAGAAGCATTTATTACCCAGTTATTGCGAATGATTCATAAAGAAGCCATTTTGAAACAAAACGAAGTAATGAATCGAAAATAATTAGTTTGTTGAACTTATACTCTCTTTAGGAAAGCTTACAAAGAAGGTTGTTCCTTTATCAGGAACGGAGTCAAACCACATTTTACCTTTGTTTTTTTCAACAAAGTATTTACAAAGTTTTAGGCCTATTCCATTGCCTGGTTCAATTTGTTCACCCGAAGAGGAATAAATATCCTCTTCATCAAATATTTTTGACTGGAGTTCCAGTGGAATTCCTTTTCCAGAATCTTCAACAGAAATAGTAAAATTTTCTTTGCTCTTTTTTAGATCGATTACTATTTTACCTCCCGAAGGAGTAAACTTTAAGGAATTGGAAATTAAATTACGGATTAGCATTTTTAAAATGTTTGGGTCTGAACTAATCCAAATATCACCTTTACAGTCTGTTACTATCTCAAGATTTTTTTCTTTTGCAATTGATGAAAACAATCCTAGTACTTCATCCAATAATTCACAGAAGTTGATTTGGCTGTATTGAACGGGATTATCATTCATCTGTTGTTTTGTCCACAGTAAAAGATCCTCAACCATATTAAGCGTAATTTCAGTTTTAGCCATGGTTTCGGTTCTTAATTCTTCCTTTTCATGTTCATCTAATTCATTCATTTCAAGTAGTGTTAGGAAATTATGAAGAGATATTAGTGGACTTTTTATATCATGAGATACAATGGAAAACAGTTTGTTTTTAAATTTGTTTTCATTTAGCAGATGCATATTTTTTTCTTGAATTTCTTTGTTTTTTGATTCAAGAATTATATTCGTTTTTTGTTTTGATCTCGTTTTAAAAAAATACAATCCGGTAATTATCGATAAACTGATTCCGATCACAAATCCTAAAAGAATTAAAATC
>JBFFMG010000013.1:0-22775 GCA_041554215.1 Labilibaculum sp. | reverse complement strand
TAAAGCGGCAGTTCAGGAAGGTAAAGTTTGGTCAATTATGGGCGCCTACAATCAAGTAAGAGGTCAATATTGCTGTCATAACGATTTTTTGGTGAATAAAATTCTAAAAGGAGATTGGAAATTTGATGGTGTTTTGGTTACCGATTGGGGAGCAACTCACGATACAAAAGAAGCTGCTTTAAATGGATTAGATATCGAAATGGGAACAGGAACTGATGGTTTGACCAGCTCTTTGAAAAATGCATACGACAACTATTTCATGGCGAATCCATTGCTTAAAATGATTCAATCGGGCGAAATTGAGGAATCTGTTATTGATGAAAAGCTAAGACGAATTCTTCGCTTGATGTATCGAACCAACATGAACACGTCTCGTCCTTTAGGAATTATGAATAGTCAAGAACATTTCGATGTGGCTCGTAAAATTGCACAAGAAGGAATCGTTTTACTTAAAAATAAAGACAATTTCTTCCCAATTGATCCTGAAAAAGCTCAAACTATTGCAGTAATTGGTGAAAATTCCACTAAAATGATGACAATAGGTGGTGGATCTTCTGAATTAAAATCTATTCACGAAATTTCTCCATTGGAAGGAATTCAGAAACGATTCAAAAATGCGAAAATCCTCCATGCGATGGGATATTCTTCCGGACCATCAGTTTATGGTAGAGTAATCGATTCAAAATTGAATGCTGATTCTTTAAAAAGAGAAGCTCTGAATATAGCATCAAAAGCAGATATTGTTCTCTTTGTTGGTGGCTTAAATAAAAACCATCACCAAGATTGCGAGGGAGATGATCGCAAACACTTTTCATTGCCATTTGGTCAGGATGATTTGTTATCCGAAATCGTGAAAATTAATAAAAATACAGCTGTCGTACTGGTGAGCGGAAATGCCGTAGAAATGCCTTGGGTTAATGATGTTCAAGGAATTGTGCAAACCTGGTATTTGGGAAGCGAAGCCGGGCATGCTATTGCAGATGTTCTTTCGGGAGATATTAATCCTTCTGGAAAGTTACCATTTTCATTTCCAGTAAAATTAGAAGACAATGCAGCTCATTCTTTCGATGAACTCTCCTACCCTGGCGATGGTACCAATCAAGAATATAAAGAAGATATATTAGTGGGTTACCGTTGGCACGATACAAAAAACATCAAGCCATTGTATGCTTTTGGATACGGCTTATCCTATACATCGTTCTTGATTTCAGAAGCAAAAACAGATAAAATTTCCTATAAAAAAGATGAAGTTATCACAATCACTTGTGAAATCCAGAACACTGGAAAGGAAAAAGGAGCAGAAGTTATTCAAATATATGTAAACGATGTTCAATCATCTGTTTTGAGGCCACTTAAAGAACTCAAAACATTCAAAAAGGTATTATTGAATACTGGCGAAGCAACAACTATTAGCTTGGAAATACCTGCGAAAGATCTCGCTTTTTTTGATGATTCTAATATGGATTGGAAACTTGAAGAAGGTCAATTTAAACTAATGATAGGTACCTCCTCAAACGAAATTAAAAAATCAATATTAATTGAAGTGAAATAATAAAAAATATCCTATAAAACGCCACAATAATGACTATGAAAATAAGCCTCATCATAATTTCTCTACTCTTGCTATCCGCCTGTGCCAAAAATGAGAAAACATCTTCTACTGAAGATGTTTTTGTGAATGATTTACTATCGAAAATGACTCTCGATGAAAAAATCGGACAATTGAACCAATACACAAGTCGCTGGGAAATGACTGGCCCTGCGCCTAAAAATGATGAATCTCAGGATCGATTAGAAGAAATTAAACAAGGGAAAGTTGGTTCGATGCTAAATGTAACGGGAGCAGATGCAACTCGTAAAGCTCAAAAACTAGCGGTTGAAAACAGCCGCTTAGGCATTCCTATGATTTTTGGTTACGATGTAATTCACGGATACAAAACAATGTTCCCGATTCCATTGGGAGAAGCCTCATCCTGGGATCCTGAAATTGCTAAATTATCAGCACAATTTGCAGCCAAAGAAGCTTCGGCTGCAGGCTTACAATGGACATTTGCACCCATGATGGATGTAGGTAGAGATGCCCGCTGGGGTAGAGTTATGGAAGGATGTGGCGAAGATCCTTATTTAGCAAGCATTTTATCTGTTGCCCGCGTTAAAGGATTCCAAGGTGAGAATTTGTCTGAAAACAACACCATCGCCGCTTGTGCCAAACACTTTGCCGGTTATGCTTTTTCTGAATCTGGAAGAGACTATAATACAGTTGATATTGGAACATACACGCTGCATAATATCGTTTTACCCCCTTTTAAAGCAGTAGCTGAAGCTGGAGTTAGCACATTCATGAATTCTTTTAATATCATTAATGGAACTCCCTCTACTGCAAACCCATATTTACAGCGCGAGTTATTAAAAGGACAATGGAATTTTGAAGGTTTTGTAGTTTCCGACTGGGCTAGTATTGTTGAAATGTCGACACATGGAGCGGCCGAAAACCTAAAAGAAGCAGCACTACTTGCAATTAAAGCTGGATCAGATATGGATATGGAGTCTAATGCCTATATCAAACACCTTAAGGAACTTGTAGAAGAAGGAAAAGTAAATGAGAAATTGATTGATGATGCTGCTCGCCGAATTCTAAAAATCAAATACAAGCTTGGTCTTTTTGAAGATCCTTATAAATATTCGAATGAGGAACGCGAGAAAGAATTGATATACAGCAAGGAAAACAGAGATGCCTCCAGAACAGTTGCCAAACGTTCAATGGTTCTGTTAAAAAATGAGAATCAATTACTTCCTCTATCCAAACAAATCAAATCCATTGCAGTAATTGGACCTCTAGCTGCCGATAAAGATATTCCTTTGGGAAGTTGGAGAGCTAAAGCAATTGAAAATTCAGCCGTTTCTTTATTGGAAGGAATTCAAGCAGCTGTTTCGCCAAAAACCATTATTAATTACAGTAAAGGATGCAACTTAACACTTGGAGATCGAAGTTTTACAAAGGCACTTTCGTATGATGATTATGATAAATCCGGCTTCCCTGAAGCGGTTAAAGCAGCGATGAAATCGGAGGTAGTAATTATGGCAATTGGAGAAGACTGCTGGCAATCTGGCGAGGCAAGAAGCCAAACTGATATTCGCCTTAAAGGACAGCAGTTAGATCTATTCAACGCAATAAAAAAAGTAAACAAAAACATTGTTGTTGTATTGATGAATGGAAGACCACTAGCAATTCCTGAACTGGCAAAAGATGCTAATGCCATTTTAGAAACATGGTTTGCAGGATCGGAAGCCGGAAATGCCATTGCAGATGTTCTTTTCGGAGATTACAATCCATCTGGCAAATTGACCATCTCATTTCCGCGAAATGTGGGCCAGTGTCCTATTTATTACAATCACATGAATACAGGAAGACCTCTTGCCGGAGGTAACGTGTTTTGGTCTCATTATACAGATTCCCCAAATACACCACTTTACCCTTTCGGATATGGTTTAAGTTACACTTCCTTCACCTATGGAGAAGCAAGCATTAATACTAACACCTTAAATAAGGAAGAATCAATCGAAATTAAAATATCTATTTCCAACTCCAGTAAGCTAGACGGAGAGGAAATTGTTCAACTATATATTCAAGATCCAAAAGCAAAATATGCTCGTCCGGTAAAAGAACTAAAGCGATTTAAAAAAATCAATTTGAAATCAGGCGAAAGCAGAAATATTTCATTCACATTAGAACCTAAAGATTTTGGTTATTATTCCCCAGAGGGAGAATTCTTAATAGAATCTGGAGAATTTCACATTTATATCGGTACAAATTCAGAGGAGGTTCAAAAACTTAGTTTTTCATATATAGGTTAGTTAGATTAGTTAATTTTAATACACACCTCAGAAACTGAAACAATAGATTTATAAAAGTTTAATTTTCAATAAAAATTATACGCCTTATCCTTAAGCTCTTGGAAAATAAAATTTGTTAAAGACATTTAAATTCATACTTCTCATTTCTTTTCCTTAGTTTTTTTGTGTATTTTCAATCTAGAAAGATTAATCATTTATGGCTTTGCTAGCCATTAACGCGCGAATAGGAATAACCGGTTTTTATTTATCAGAATATTAACTTGTGCAGTAATTTGCATACAAAATATAGGAGGAATTGTGATGAACATGAAGATGCAATCCGTAGGGTTTAAGGCAGACAGTAAACTAGAAGCTTTTATTAACCAAAAATTTAAGAAGTTAGAGAAATTAGAAAGTACAATTACAGGTTATGATATAATCCTTAATGTTGACAAATCAAGTACAAAAGATAATAAGGTTGTTGAGGTGAAAATTAAAGTTCCTGGAAGTGAGCTTTTTGCAAAAAAGAAAAGCACATCTTTCGAAGAGGCAGCCGATTTAGTATCTGAAGCATTACGAACTCAAATATTAAAATACAAAGAAGTTAAAGCTAACAAATAAAAATAGTAGCCCTCTGCAAATGCAGGGGGTTTTCTTTTTCCTTTCTCCTCCCCACCCTTCCCATTTTCCAATATCTACCAACAAAACAATAAAAATATTTAATCCCAGATTATTTTTCTACTTTTGATCAATAAACGGGAGATATTATGCTTGTGATTTCTAAAACCAAAACAGATATTGATTTCGAAAAAACATTCAAAGAGTTTTATTCTCCATTGTGCAATTTTGCCTATTCCTTTATTACTGATCAAGATTTATGTCAGGATCTGGTTCAAGATGTTTTCATGAAAATATGGGATAAATCTCCCGAAATTAAAACTTCCATATCATCTTATTTATATCAGGCAGTAAAAAACTCCTGCATCGACCAGATGAAAAAGAATTACAAGCAATCAATACTTCCAATTGAAGAGGTTGAAGATCCCATTGACTCTCCTTACGAATTAAACCGAGAAAAAAACATAGAAGCTCTAAACAAAAAAATAGAACGAGCGGTTAATTCTCTTCCTCCCAAATGCAAAGAAATTTTCTTGATGCGTAGAAATCTTCAATTGTCATATGATGAAATCTCAATAGAATTAAATATTTCGAAAAAGACCATTGAAAATCATATGAATTCAGCAATTAAGAAATTAAGAAACCAATTAAACAAATCAGATTTCCTGATCTATTTGTTCCTTCTCGAAAAAAAATAAAAAAATCATATTTTCAACTAGGGGTAAAATACGATTCCAAGTCTTACCTAATGTAGGCGATACAAAATATTTACATTTTGTATTGGCTCAAAGAACTAAAAATTGCAATTTTTTTGTTTCGAATACCAAATAATACAATGCACCATGAAGGTAAACACCGAAGTATTAACCGACTTTTTAAATGAAAAATGTGACGAAAAAACAAAACAAAAGCTAGAATTGTGGCTAAAAGAAGGCTCTAACAATCGAAGGTATCTTAACGAACTAAAGATTTATTGGGAAGCGAAAAAGTTCAAGTCTGTAAAAATCGATTTCGATTCGGAGAAAGGATTTCAAAACTTATTGGCGAAAAAATCAAACAAAAAATCACAACGGATAAGAAAAACCCTACAATATGCAGCTTTTATAGCAGCTCTCGTAACAACAAGTTTATTCGTGTATCTTTTTGTTAATCAGGAGAATTCAGGACAGATTGTGGTAAACATAGAGCAACCAGAGAAAACGGTGATACTTCCCGATGGAACTTCCATTCTTCTTGCAATAGGTTCGTCGATTGAATATCCTGATAAATTTCCGGATCATGAAAGACTAGTGAAACTTAAAGGAGAAGCATTTTTTAATGTTGCTAAAAACAAGGAAAAACCTTTTATTATTCTATCAGGGCAAACCCAAACCAAAGTTGTTGGTACCTCTTTCCGAATAATAGAAGAAACGGACAGAACAACGATACAGGTTTGCACTGGTATTGTAGAATTTATGCAACAAGGAAATCCTAAAAATAAAATCAAATTACTAAAAGATGATTTGGCGCAATTTGTAAACAATCAAAAAGCGGTTTTAAAAGGAGATTCCAAATCTGGAAAAAATGATTTTTCGGTTAAATTATTAGAATATAAAAATGAGAAATTAGACGTAATATGCAAAGATCTAAGTGAGCTTTTCAACACCACAATTCAGATCCAAAGTAAAGAAAAGTCTCAACTTTCGCTTACCGCTGTATTTGAAGATCAAAATATTGAAAGCATTATTGAATCTCTTTGCTTCACGCTTAATCTCGAATTTGAGCAATATGAAAACATCATCCTACTAAAGTAAATAAATGAAACACATAATTCTTACCCTTAGTTGCATTTTAATGCTGCTTGGGAATACAAGTCTATTGTCGCAAAATAGAATAAATAACATTATAAAAACCAAAGATAGTTCCTACACTTTCAATGAATTAATGAATCTGATTAAATCTCAATCCGGATATAATTATACATATCCAACGGATAGTGATTTGAGCCAAAATGTGATTCATTTAGGCAAAAAAGAATATGCATTAGATCTGCTTTTAGACAAAATATCTCTTCAGCTACAAGTAAAATATAAGATAATTGGGAAACAGATCTCTTTTAAACTTATTTCTAAAAAAACAGTCACCATAAGCGGATATATTCGCGATAAAAAAACAGGTGAAGACCTAATTGGAGCGGCTTGTTATATTAAGGAATTGGCAAGTGGAACCGTAAGTAATGTGTATGGGTTTTATTCCCTAAGTATTCCTTCAGGAAAATACACAATTAGCTATTCTTTTTTGGGTAACAAAACAGAAGAATCCATATTAGAAATTGAAGAAGACAAAGTTATCACCATTGAATTAGAAAATGAAAGTCAACAAATTAGCGAAGTAACTGTTACGGGAGAAGGAGCCGCAAAAAACATAAAACGTAATGAGATGAGTGTGGTAAAACTGCCTGTTTCGATCGTGAAAAAACTGCCTGCATTAATGGGCGAAGTTGATTTAATTAAAGCCATTCAAATGCTTCCTGGAGTAAAATCGGCTGCGGAAGGCACTACTGGTTTTAGCGTAAGAGGTGGAAATCCTGATCAGAATCTGATTCTTTTAGATGAAGCACCGGTTTACAATGCCTCACATCTTTTGGGCTTTTTCTCTATTTTCAATAACGATGCCATTAGCGATTTAAAACTCTACAAAGGTGATATTCCAGCAGGAATTGGTGGTCGTTTATCTTCTTTTTTAGATATCAGAATGAAAAATGGCAACTCGAAAAAATTCTCTGGGAATGGTGGAATAGGAACAATATCATCGCGTCTAACTTTAGAAGGACCAATAGGGAAAAATGAAAACACCTCATTTATGCTGAGTGGAAGGAGAAGTTATCTGGATCTATTCTTACGCCTTTCCTCTAAAGAAGATATAAAAGACAACATCGTTTATTTTTACGATTTAAATGCTAAAGTCAACCACAAATTTGATGATAAAAACCGTTTATTCATTTCGAGCTATTTTGGTAAGGACATGTTTAAAAGCAACGAGAATCAACTCTCTTTTGGAAACCAAACCTTAACTCTTAGGTGGAATCATCTATATTCGAACAAACTTTTTTCCAATACAACCCTACTTTGGAGTAAGTACAACTACGAACTATCGGGTAGCGGTGGAGCCAATGCATTTAACTGGGAATCTAATTTAGAAGATTTATCGGTGAAGCAAGATTTCAATTACTTCTTAAATTCAAGGAACACCATAAAATTCGGCGGAATATTTACCTATCATAAATTCGAACCTGGTTATGCCCATGGTGTTGGCGAACAATCCTTTCTTTCAGAATATAAAGTTAGTAATTCGAACGCCTTTGAAGAAGCCCTTTATGTATCAAACGAACAAAAAGTTGGTAGTCAGTTAACACTTAAATATGGCCTTCGATTTTCAATGTTTAATAACGTAGGAAGCGGTATTATTTACGATTTTGACAAAAACTACGAAGTTACAGATTCAACAATTTACAAATCTGGAGAGGTATACAAAACATATACAAACTGGGAACCAAGAGCCGGATTAAATTACGCCATAAATGAGCTTTCTTCTATTAAAATGAGTTATTCCCGAACGGTACAGTATATGCAACTTGCTCAGAACTCATCGGGAGGAATGCCATTGGATGTTTGGTTTCCTGCATCACCTAATGTCAAGCCTCAGAAATCGGATCAATATGCCATCGGATATTTCCGAAATTTTCAGGATAATACGATTGAAACATCAGTGGAACTTTACTATAAAGAAATGAAGAACACCGTTGACTTTAAAGATTTTGCGAATCTGCTTTTGAATAAAGAACTCGAAGGTGAATTACGATTTGGTTCCTCGGAAGCCTATGGGTTTGAATTCATGACTCAACTAAACTTAAATCGCTTACAAGGTTGGTTTGGGTATACTTATGCACGAACAAAACGAACAGTTACAGGAATTAATGACGGACGTACTTACCGATCACCTTATGATGTTCCTCATGATTTTAAAGCTGCTTTAAGTTACCAATTGACCAATAGAACCAGTATTTCAGCCAACTTTGCTTATTCTACCGGAAAACCCATTACTCTCCCTACTGGAAGAGCAGAATATCAAGGTGCATTTATAAAAATATACTCAGATCGAAATTCCTACCGTTTACCAGACTATCACCGAATGGATTTGGCTGTGACCGTTAAGAGTAAGAAAAATCCAAATAGAAAATGGGAAGGCGAATGGAACTTTTCATTATACAATGCCTATGGTCGAAAAAATCCTTGGATCGTAAATTTTGTTCAGGATGAAAATAATCCTAAAAAGATTTATGCAGAAAAAACGTATCTGTTCACTTTTGTTCCATCGGTAACCTATAATTTTAAATTTTAAGAAATGAAAAAAATCATATATTTTATCCTATTCTTGTTAACAGTAAGCTCTTGTACCGAAAAGATAGATATTGAACTAGACAGCACTTATACCCGATTATCAGTAGAAGCCAAACTAACAACTGATTTCAAGAAGCATTTCGTGAAATTACGAGAGTCTAGTGATGTATTCTTTAATCAAGACGCGATACCTGTTACAAACGCAGCTATAAAAGTAAGCGATGGCATCTCCGATTTTGTGTATGAGGAAACAAGTCCCGGTTTTTATGAAAGCATTTCAGAATTCTCAGGAATTCCAGGCAAAACATACTTCTTATCGATCTCAAATGTCGACATAGATAAAAATGGCACAGAGGAAATCTACCAGGCTCAATCGTTGATGCCATTCCCGCACGATGTAAATTCAATAGAAATGGCGTACGATGCAAATTATGAAGATAATGAAGGCAATCGCAAAGAGTATTGGCTTTTATCTCTTTATTTGAAAGATAATATTGAGACTGAAGATTATTACGGTTTTGCCTGTCAAATAAATAATGTTTTAGTGCACGATACCATAACTGAGGTTGTATTAGCAGAGGATACATTTTTTAATGGAGAAAATTCAAAAGGAGCTGAAGTTGGTTTTTTTGATCAGGAAAAACCAGATGAAGTGATTCGCAATAACGATGCGGTTACATTAGAAACTTATGCTATGACAGAAGATTATTTTGACTTTGTGAATGAACTTCAATTTATGGATCAGGAACAAATACCAATGTTTTCGGGACCACCAGCCAACATACGAAGTAATATTTCGAATAATGCAGTTGGTTTTTTTGCTGTTTATGCCATAACACGAAATAATATTAGCGTAAAAATTGACTAAAAAAATAAGAGCACTTCAGAAGTGCTCTTATTTTTTATTCTTTAAATCCATTTTTTTTATGGGTACCATCGCAAAACGGTTTATTTTTAGATGCACCGCAACGACAAAAATAACTGGTACTTCCAACAACTTCTCTTCGTCCATCGGAACCAATTAGTGTTATTGGACCTTCCATCATAATAGGACCATCTTTAAAAATTTCCACTTTATGTCCTGTCTCTATAGCTTTTACAGGGCCTGAATCTTTCTCCTCGCTAACCGGACCATTCATATAGAAAGACAAGGCTCTTGACGGACATTTTTGCACTTGTTTAATAATTTCTTCAGTAGTAGCTCCTTGAGCTTTTACCCAAGGTCTGGTACCAGGTTGAAAAACTTCAGGCAATCCTTTAGAACAAACTTCAGAATGAATACATAAGTCGGCTTCATACACAACGGTAACCACACCATTTGAATATTCCTTTTTAGTTTTTATCATTGTTTCAATTTTATATATTTTAAACTTCTTCTATTAATTTACTACATTTTAATGGATATTATAAAAAAAAAATCAGGAATTAAATTCCTATACAAAACAGCAATCACCTCATTCTGAAACCCCTGCAAAAACAGAAGAAAAATTAATTTCTAAAAATAAATTCCAGACCATAAAAATGACTTGCACATCAAAAAAAATATCCTACTTTTGTCGCAGTCTTTTGGGTAAAAACAATTTCGAAAAGGCTAATTACAGACGGGTGTAGCTCAGTTGGTAGAGCACTGGTCTCCAAAACCAGGTGTCGGGAGTTCGAGTCTCTCCACCCGTGCAAAGACAAACAAGCCTTATGAGACTAAAAATTTATTTTGAAGAAGTTTATAAAGAACTAGTTCAGAAAGTATCTTGGCCATCATGGTCTGAACTTCAAAGTAGCGCGATCGTTGTAATGGTTGCTTCCGCTATTATTGCAACAGCGATTTTCGCAATGGACTTTGGGTTCAAGAATTTGATGGATATTATATATAGTATGTTTTACTAATTCCTGAAAGAAAACATGGTTGAAATTGATAGAAAATGGTATGTTCTTAGGACTGTCGGAGGAAAAGAAAAGAAAGTCAAAGAATATATTGATAGTGAAATTTCTAATCTAGGTCTACAGGAGTATGTATCACAGGTTCTAATTCCTACCGAAAGAGTATTTCAAGTACGCAACGGTAAGAAAATTAGCAAGGAAAGAATATTCTTACCTGGTTATATTCTTATTGAAGCAGCACTCGTTGGTGAAATTCCTCACATCCTTCGTGGTATCACGAATGTGATTGGCTTCCTGGGGGATACTAAAGGCGGCGACCCAACACCAATGCGAATGTCAGAAGTGAATCGCATTCTTGGAAAGGTTGATGAATTATCTAATAAAGATGAGGAAATTAATATTCCTTATTTTGTTGGAGAGATGATTAAGGTAACGGATGGACCGTTTAATGGTTTTACTGGCGTGATTGAAGAGGTTAATCCTGAGAAGAAGAAACTAAAAGTTATGGTTAAAATCTTCGGCAGAAAGACTCCTCTTGAATTAAGTTTCATGCAAGTAGAAAAAGAATAATTAAATCCTTAGAAAAGAAAGCTATGGCTAAAGAAGTTGCAGGATTAATAAAATTGCAGATCAAAGGTGGTGCTGCAAATCCTTCACCCCCAGTAGGACCGGCATTAGGGTCTAAAGGGGTTAATATTATGGATTTTTGTAAACAATTTAACGCAAGAACTCAAGATCAGGCTGGAAAGGTAATCCCTGTTGTGATTACAGTTTATTCTGATAATTCTTTCGAATTTATTACAAAAACTCCTCCCGTTGCTGTTCAAATTCTAGAGGCTGCTAAATTAAAATCTGGTTCTGCAGAATCAAACCGTGTTAAGGTTGGTTCTATTTCTTGGGATAAAGTTCGCGAGATCGCAGAAGGAAAGATGAAAGATTTGAATGCTTTTAAAATAGAAAGCGCCATGAGTATGGTTGCTGGAACAGCAAGAAGTATGGGTGTCACTATTAGTGGTGATAATCCTCTTAATCAATAATTATAAATACTGCAAGTAAAATGGGTAAACTAACAAAAAATAGTAAGTTAGCTTCAGCGAAAGTGGAGACTGGTAAGCTATATTCTATGGACGAAGCAGCAAAGTTGGTTAAGGAGATTACTTTTACCAAATTTGACGCCTCGTTTGATATGGATGTTCGCTTAGGAGTTGACCCAAGAAAAGCTAACCAAATGGTACGTGGTGTTGTTACCCTTCCTCATGGTACTGGTAAAGATGTTCGTGTTTTAGTACTTTGTACTCCTGATAAGGAAGAAGAAGCTAAAGCTGCAGGTGCTGACTTTGTTGGCCTTGACGATTATGTTGCCAAGATCAAAGCTGGATGGACTGACATTGATGTTATCATCACCATGCCTACTGTTATGGCAAAAGTTGGTGCTTTAGGACGAGTTTTAGGACCACGTGGTTTAATGCCAAATCCTAAATCTGGTACTGTAACAATGGATATTGCGAAGGCCGTTGCTGAAGTGAAAGCTGGAAAGATTGATTTTAAGGTCGATAAATATGGTATTATTCACTCATCAATTGGTAAAGTATCCTTCGATGTAGAAAAAATTCATGATAATGCTAGAGAATTTGTAAGCACTATCAATAAATTGAAACCTTCTGCTGCAAAAGGAACTTATATCAAGAGTGTGTACCTGTCAAGTACAATGAGTCCTGGTATCCAGGTGGATGTCAAGTCGATTCTTGACTAATTTAAATTATTAATCAAGACCTTAGTAATCATGAAAAGGGAACAAAAAATTCAGATTATTGATAGCTTGACGGAGGAAATCAACGCTTCAAACCATTTTTACCTTACTGACATTTCAGCAATGAATGCAGAACGTACATCTGCTCTACGTAGAGTATGTTTTGAAAAAGAGGTAAAATTGATTGTAGTGAAGAATACACTTCTTCGAATTGCTTTGGAAAAAGCAGAAGGTGATTTTGAAGGTTTAAATGTAGCACTTAAGGGATCTACATCTCTTATGTTATCAGAAACTGGAAATTTACCTGCAAAGCTGATCAAAGAGTTCCGTAAGGGACATGATAAACCTAGCCTGAAAGCGGCTTATGTAGAACAATCGCTTTATATTGGAGACAATGAGTTGAACACTCTTTGTACAATTAAATCTAAAGAAGAACTTATTGGTGATATTGTTGCGTTGCTTCAATCTCCAATCAAGAATGTTATTTCTTCCTTGGAATCAGGAAAGAATATCCTAGCTGGTGTTGTGAAGACACTTTCAGAAAAAGAGTAATATATTTAGTAAATTAAATTTTAAAAACTGAAGGAAAATGGCAGATTTAAAAAAGTTTGCAGAAGAATTAGTTAATTTGACTGTTAAGGAAGTAAGTGAGTTGGCTACTATTTTGAAAGATGAGTACGGAATTGAGCCAGCTGCTGCTGCTGCTGTTGCTGCTGCACCTGCTGCAGGTGGCGCTGAAGCTGCTGAGCAGACTGAATTCGATGTAATTCTAGTAGCTGCAGGTGGTTCTAAACTAGCTGTTGTGAAATTGGTTAAGGAATTAACTGGTCTTGGATTGAAAGAAGCTAAGGCTGCAGTTGATGCTGCACCAGCTCCATTGAAAGAAAAAGTTTCTAAGGAAGAAGCTGAAGCACTAAAAGCACAATTAGAAGAAGCTGGAGCTGAAGTTGAACTTAAATAGAAGCGCTAAAACCTATATATAGGGTTATTTTGGTTTAGAGTTCCTAACCGGGACTCTAAGCCTTTTTGTTGTTTATTATCGTTTAGGTTCAATTAATTTTAAGTAAATGTCTTCAAATACAATTAGTCAAAGAATTAGTTTTACTTCTAATAAAAATCAGCTTCAATATCCTGACTTTTTAGAAGTTCAATTAAAATCTTTTCAAGACTTTTTTCAGCTGGAAACTACCCCGGAGAAAAGAAAGAACGAAGGATTATTTAAGGTATTTAGTGAGAATTTCCCAATTACTGATACTCGAAATAATTTCGTATTGGAGTTTCTCGACTATTTTGTTGATCCACCCCGCTATGCAATCGAAGAGTGTATTGAAAGAGGCTTGACTTATAGTGTTCCACTAAAAGCAAAGCTAAAACTTTACTGTACCGATCCGGAACATGAGGATTTTGATACTGTTATTCAAGATGTTTATCTTGGAACAGTTCCTTATATGACCGAGAAAGGAACTTTCGTAGTCAACGGAGCAGAACGTGTAGTTGTTTCTCAGCTTCACCGTTCACCAGGCGTGTTCTTTGGACAAAGTGTTCACGCTAATGGAACCAAATTATATTCTGCCAGAATTATTCCATTTAAAGGTTCTTGGATTGAGTTCGCAACGGACATTAATAATGTAATGTTTGCTTACATTGATCGTAAGAAAAAACTTCCAGTAACTACATTGCTGCGCGCAATTGGTTATGAAAGTGATAAAGAAATTTTAGAAATTTTTGATCTGGCTGATGAAATTAAGGTTTCTAAAACCGGACTCAAAAAAATTGTTGGTCGTAAACTTGCTGCACGTGTTCTTAAATCTTGGATTGAAGACTTTGTGGATGAAGATACTGGAGAGGTTGTATCCATTGAACGTAATGAGGTAATTATTGATCGTGAGACAATACTTGAACCAGAACATATAGAAGAAATTCTTGAGTCGGGAGCAAAGACTATTTTATTGCATAAAGAGGAGCAAAACCTTGCTGATTATGCAATTATCTACAATACTTTGCAAAAAGATCCTTGTAACTCAGAAAAAGAAGCAGTTCTTCACATTTATCGTCAGTTAAGAAATTCTGAGCCACCAGATGAGGCTACAGCTCGAGATGTAATCGATAAATTATTTTTCTCTGATAAACGTTACGATTTAGGTGATGTAGGTAGATACCGTATCAATAAGAAGTTAGGCTTAAATACTGCCAACGATACAAAGGTATTGACAAAAGAGGATATTATTGAAATTATCAAGTATTTGATTAAGTTATTGAATGCACGTACTGATGTTGATGATATTGATCACCTTAGTAACCGTCGAGTTCGTACTGTTGGAGAACAACTACACACCCAATTTGGTGTTGGTTTAGCTCGTATGGCTCGTACTATTCGTGAAAGAATGAATGTGCGTGACAATGAGGTATTTACTCCAATTGACTTGATCAATTCGAAAACACTTTCTTCTGTAATTAATTCCTTTTTTGGAACTAATGCTTTGTCTCAATTTATGGATCAAACAAATCCATTGGCTGAGATAACACACAAAAGAAGAATGTCGGCACTTGGACCAGGTGGTCTTTCTCGTGAAAGAGCTGGTTTTGAGGTTCGAGATGTTCACTATACACACTACGGGCGATTATGTCCAATTGAAACTCCTGAGGGACCAAATATTGGTTTGATTTCTTCTCTTTGTGTTTATGCAAAGATTAATAATCTAGGATTTATTGAAACGCCATACCGTAAAGTTACAGATGGTAAAGTTGATTTATCTCACGAAGGAATAAAATATTTATCGGCTGAAGAAGAAGAAGGGTTGGTTATTGCTCAGGCAAATGCACCAATAAACGATGATGGATCTTTTGTTAATGCAAAAGCTAAATCTCGTATGGATGGTGATTTCCCTTTTGAAGAGGTTCATAAACTGAACTTGATGGATGTTGCTCCTAATCAAATTGCATCTATTGCAGCTTCTTTAATTCCATTCCTTGAGCATGATGATGCTAACCGTGCTTTGATGGGATCTAACATGATGCGTCAGGCAGTACCGGTAATTAATCCTGAATCACCTATTGTAGGAACAGGTTTAGAGGGTAATCTTGTAAGAGATTCAAGAACTCAGATTTGTGCGGAAGGTGATGGAGTAATCGAATTTGTTGATGCAACTAAGATTGTTATCGATTATCAGCGTAGTGAAGATGAGATTTTTGTAAGTTTTGAAGGAAATAGCAAAACTTATTTACTTCCTAAGTATGGCAAGACCAATCAGGGAACTACTATGGATCTTAAGCCGATTGTGGCAAAAGGCGATAAAGTTACCAAGGGGCAAATTCTTACTGATGGATATGCTACTCAATTAGGAGAACTTGCTTTAGGTCGTAACCTTAAGGTTGCATTTATGCCTTGGAAAGGTTATAACTATGAGGATGCGATTGTTATCTCGGAACGTATTGTTAAGGATGATGTATTTACTTCGGTTCACGTTGATGAGTACACTCTGGAAGTTCGTGATACAAAAAGAGGTATGGAGGAATTAACTTCTGATATTCCTAATGTTAGCGAAGAAGCAACACGAAATCTTGATGAGAATGGATTAATTCGTATTGGTGCGACAGTAGAGCCTGGTGATATTTTAATTGGTAAGATTACTCCAAAAGGAGAGTCAGATCCGTCTCCAGAGGAAAAATTACTTCGTGCTATTTTTGGTGATAAGGCTGGTGATGTAAAAGATGCTTCTTTGAAAGCTTCTCCTTCATTGCGAGGTGTAATTATCAACAAGAAGTTATTCTCTCGTTCAATGCGCGATCGTAAATCGAAGCATTCAGACAAGCCATTAATCCTTAAGTTGGATGAAGAACTTGCTCAGCAGTTTAGCGAATTAAAAATTCGACTGGTTGATAAATTGTTTACTATTGTAAACGGAAAAACTTCTCAAGGTGTTAAGGATTACTTAAGTGTAGACGTTATTACTAAGGGAGTTAAGTTTACTCAGAAGCTTTTGTCGGATATAAACTATATGGAAATTAATCCGAATAAGTGGACTACCGATAAAGATAAAAACGATTTAATTAAGAAATTACTGCACAATTACATCATCAAGTACAAAGAACTTGAAGGTGCTAACAAGCGTAAGAAATATAATGTTACCATTGGAGATGAAATGCCAGCAGGTATTATTCAAATGGCAAAAGTTTATGTTGCTAAAAAACGTAAGCTTCAAATTGGTGATAAGATGGCCGGTCGACATGGTAACAAAGGTATTGTATCGCGTGTAGTACGTGAAGAAGATATGCCATTCCTTGAAGACGGAACTACAGTAGATATTTGTTTGAATCCACTTGGTGTACCATCACGTATGAACCTTGGACAGGTATTTGAAACTGTACTAGGTTGGGCAGGAAAAGAACTAGGATTGAAATTTGCGACACCTATCTTTGATGGAGCATCTCTTGATGAGATTACCGGATATACGGATAAAGCTGGAGTACCAGCCTTTGGTAAAGCTTATTTACATGATGGTGGAACTGGACTTAGATTTGATCAGCCAGCAACAGTAGGTATTATTTACATGCTGAAACTGGGTCACATGGTTGATGATAAAATGCACGCACGTTCTATTGGACCTTATTCATTGATTACTCAGCAACCTCTAGGAGGTAAAGCACAATTTGGTGGTCAGCGTTTTGGAGAGATGGAGGTTTGGGCTCTTGAGGCCTTTGGTGCAGCTCATATTTTACAGGAAATCCTTACCGTTAAATCGGATGACGTAGTGGGTAGAGCGAAAGCTTACGAAGCTATTGTTAAAGGTGATCCAATGCCTAGTCCTGGAATACCAGAATCTCTTAATGTATTATTACATGAACTAAGAGGTTTAGGGTTGAGCGTTAAATTAGTATAAGCCTTATTATAAAGCGAATGTTGGGATTTCCCGGCATTCGCCTTGCTTGAAACAAAATTGTTAATTTCCTAATTTTCAACATATGGCATTCAGAAGAGATAACAAAGTAAAGAGTAGTTTTACAAAAATCTCTATCAGTCTCGCTTCTCCTGAGGAGATCTTAGAAAGATCTAGTGGTGAAGTTTTAAAGCCTGAAACCATCAACTATCGTACTTATAAACCAGAGCGTGACGGATTATTCTGTGAAAGAATTTTCGGACCCGTAAAAGATTATGAGTGCCATTGTGGTAAATACAAAAGAATCCGTTATAGAGGGATTGTTTGTGACCGATGTGGTGTTGAGGTAACCGAGAAAAAGGTGAGACGTGAGAGAATGGGACACATTCAATTAGTCGTACCAGTTGCCCACATTTGGTATTTTAAGTCGTTACCAAATAAAATAGGTTACCTTTTGGGTTTACCTACAAAAAAGCTTGATTCAATTATTTACTATGAAAGATATGTAGTAATTAATGCAGGTATTAAAGCGGCTGACGGTATTAAATACCTTGATTTCCTTACAGAAGAGGAATATCTAGATATTATTGATGCACTTCCAGCAGATCAGTATCATTTAGATGATGATGATCCGAATAAGTTCATCGCTCAAATGGGTGCAAATGCGCTTTTCAGTTTATTAGCTCGTTTGGATCTTGATGCACTTTCATATGATTTGCGTCATAAAGCAAACACAGAAACTTCTCAGCAACGTAAAAATGAAGCTTTAAAAAGACTTCAAGTTACTGAATCGTTCCGTGGATCGAAAGGCGTAAATCGTCCGGAATGGATGATTGTTAAGGTTGTTCCTGTAATTCCACCTGAATTGCGTCCATTAGTACCGTTGGATGGTGGCCGTTTTGCGACCTCCGATTTGAATGATTTGTACAGAAGAGTTATAATCCGTAACAATCGTTTAAAAAGACTTATTGAAATCAAAGCACCAGAAGTAATTCTTAGAAATGAGAAACGTATGCTTCAGGAAGCTGTTGATTCATTATTTGATAATTCACGTAAATCTAATGCGGTTAAGACAGAAAACAACCGTCCACTTAAGTCACTTTCAGATTCGTTGAAAGGTAAGCAAGGACGTTTCCGTCAAAACTTATTGGGTAAGCGTGTTGATTATTCAGCACGTTCGGTAATTGTTGTTGGACCCGATTTGAAAATGCACGAATGTGGTTTGCCAAAAGATATGGCAGCTGAGCTTTATAAGCCATTTGTTATTCGAAAATTGATCGAACGCGGTATCGTAAAAACAGTAAAATCGGCGAAGAAGATTGTTGACAGAAAAGATCCTGTTGTTTGGGACATTCTAGAGAATGTATTAAAAGGTCATCCTGTTCTTCTTAACCGTGCTCCTACACTTCACCGTTTAGGTATTCAATCATTTCAACCTAAATTGATTGAGGGAAAAGCAATACGTTTGCATCCTTTAGCTTGTACTGGTTTTAATGCGGATTTTGATGGTGACCAGATGGCTGTTCACTTACCTTTGGGTAATGAAGCAATTTTGGAAGCCCAAATGTTAATGTTGTGTTCTCACAATATTTTGAATCCAGCTAATGGTGCGCCGGTAACTGTTCCTTCTCAGGATATGGTACTTGGATTGTACTATATTACGAAGGCTAGAAAAGGTGGAAAAGGTGAAGGTTTAAGTTTTTATTCTTCGGAAGAGGCAATGATTGCTTACAATGAGAAAGCAGTTGATCTTCATAGTAATATAAAAGTAAAAGTAAAAGATTTAAATGAGGCAGGTGAATTAGTTGATACAACTGTGGATACTACCATCGGTCGAATTATCTTGAATGAAGCAACTCCTGAAGGTGCTGGATTTATTAATCAATTGATTACTAAAAAAGCATTAAGGGATATTATTGGATTTATTTTCAAGCAATGTGGAGTTCATGCTTGTGCTAATTTCCTTGATGATATTAAAGATCTTGGTTATTTAAAGGCATTCGAGGGTGGACTATCGTTTAACCTTTCGGATGTTACAGTACCGGAAGAAAAAGATGCTTTAGTAGCTGAAGGTTATGCTCAGGTAGAAGAGGTGTTGAGTAACTACAACATGGGTTTCATTACTAATAATGAGCGTTACAATCAGATTATTGATATTTGGACGCATATTAATGCGAATTTAACTCAGACTTTGATGACTCAATTAGCTGAAGATAATCAGGGATTCAACTCTGTTTATATGATGCTTGACTCAGGAGCTCGTGGATCTAGAGAACAGATTCGTCAGCTTGGTGGTATGAGGGGTTTGATGGCTAAGCCTCAAAAATCTGGTGCCAAAGGTGGTCAAATTATTGAGAATCCGATTCTTTCTAACTTTAAGGAAGGTTTATCAGTTCTTGAGTATTTTATTTCGACTCACGGTGCTCGTAAAGGTTTGGCGGATACGGCTCTTAAAACAGCTGATGCTGGATACCTTACTCGTCGTTTGGTTGATGTAGCACAAGATGTTATTATCAACGAAGAAGATTGTGGTACATTACGTGGACTTACAACTGCTGCTATTAATAATCAGGAAGAAGTTGTTGCGTCATTATTTGAAAGACTTCTTGGTAGAACTACAGTTCATGATATTTTTCATCCGATCTCTGGTGAATTAATTATTGAATCAGGATTTGAAATTACTGAAGAAGTTGCTCAAATTATTGAAAATTCACCAATTGAAAAAGTTGAGATTCGTTCTGTTTTAACATGTGAATCTAAACGAGGTGTTTGTGCAAAATGTTATGGACGTAACTTAGCGACTGGTATTGCTGTTCAAAAAGGAGAAGCTGTCGGAGTTATTGCTGCGCAGTCTATTGGAGAGCCGGGTACACAGCTTACGCTTCGTACTTTCCACGTGGGGGGTACCGCGGGTAACGTTTCTACAGAGAATTCTGTTGTGTCTAAATACAATGGTTATGCTGTGTTTGAAGAGTTACGTATTGTTGAGCATAAAACAGAAGATGGTAAGAAATACGATGTTGTTATCGGTCGATTGGCTGAATTACGTATTGTTGATAGAAATACCAATATTACATTAACAACACATACAATTCCATACGGATCTAAATTGTACATTAAAGATGGTCAGGATGTTAAGATAGACGATCTTGTTTGTGAATGGGATCCATATAATGCAATGATTATCACTGAATTTACTGGAAAAGTTGCATTTGATAACTTGATTGAAGGAATTACCTTTTCTCAAGAATCTGATGAGGCAACCGGTTTTGCTGAAAAAGTAATTATTGAAACTAAGGATAAGACTAAAAATGCTGGTATTAAGATTTTAAGTTCCAATGGGGATGTTTTAAAATCATACAATTTACCAGTTGGAGCTCACGTTTCTGTATCCGAAGGTGAAATGGTTAAATCAGGTCAGTCATTAGTGAAAATTCCTAGAGCTGTTGGTAAAACTGGTGATATCACCGGTGGTTTGCCACGTGTTACCGAGTTGTTCGAGGCTCGTAATCCTTCTAATCCAGCTGTTGTTTCAGAGGTGGATGGTGAGATTACTTTTGGTAAAATCAAACGTGGTAATCGTGAAGTTATCGTTACAACTAAGGGAGATGAAGTTAGAAAGTATTTAGTACCTCTTTCTAGACAGATTCTTGTTCAGGAGAACGATTATGTAAGAGCTGGAACTCCTCTTTCTGATGGAGCTACTACTCCTGCTGATATTCTTGCGATTAAAGGACCAACCAAAGTACAGGAATATATCGTGAATGAAGTTCAGGATGTATATCGTATGCAGGGTGTGAAAATTAACGACAAACACTTTGAAATTATCGTTCGTCAAATGATGCGTAAGGTAATTATCGATGACCAGGGAGATACTAGATTCTTGGAGAAACAAATTATCGATAAGATGGCTATTATGGCAGAAAATGATGAAATTTTTGGTAAAAAAGTTGTTGTTGATGCGGGAGACTCAGACGAATTGAAATCAGGAATGATTGTTACTTCTAGAAAATTAAGGGATGTTAACTCTGTTTTGAAAAGAAGAGACTTGAAACTTGTTGATGCTCGTGATGCAATTCCTGCAACATCTACTCAGATTCTTCAAGGTATTACTCGTGCAGCTCTTCAAACTAAGAGTTTTATCTCAGCTGCTTCCTTCCAGGAAACAACTAAGGTTCTTAATGAAGCTGCAATTAGTGGTAAAGTTGATAATCTTGAAGGTTTGAAAGAAAATGTAATTTGTGGACACTTGATTCCTGCAGGTACTGGTTTACGTGAGTACAAGGATATCGTTGTTGGCCCAAAAGCAGAATATGAAAAACTTTTAGATTCTAAATCAAGAGAATATTAAAAGTTCCTCTAAGTTATATAAAGGGTGTTTTCAGTATGAAAACACCCTTTTTTATTTTTCGAACGATGTAATAGGGAATATTTTCATAATTTAGCAGTAATACAAATTATCTAATTATTAAATAGCAATTATGAACGATAAAAAACAATCCAATCAGATAGATATTCAATTGAAAGAGGATGTAGCTCAGGGGATTTATTCAAACTTGGCAGTGATTACTCATTCGAGTTCTGAATTTGTTGTTGATTTTGTACGAATTATGCCTGGAATTCCAAAAGCTGATGTAAAATCACGCATTATTCTTACACCCGAACATGCTAAAAGACTGATGTTGGCTTTGCAAGATAATATACGAAAATTCGAATCCCTACATGGCCCTGTGAAGGTTGAAGAAAATCATGGTTCGCAAGGAACTGTGATGCCTATGAGTTTCGGACCTACAGGGGAAGCATAGGGGTAAGCAAATAAATCACAAACCGGAAAATAGTTATAATTTTCCGGTTTGTGATTTATTTAAGATATGTGGTCAAATTATTTGTTGGCTTTTTAATGGTCTTTGGTTTGTTATTTATCAGAAACCAAATGTATATTGAACTTGCGATTAGTATGCCCAATAGAATGCCTAATTGAGTATTTATAGCAAGACCTCCATTTTTGTTGGGTGCAACTAGTAAATAGGTGAAACATATTGCAGTCATAAATAGAGCAGGAATACTGAGAAATAGGTGATTTTTACCTTTTTTTGCCAAATACATAGCTGCAGTCCATAACATCACCATGGAAAGAATTTGGTTGGATAATCCCAGATATTTCCAAATGGTTGAGAACTCTAGTTGGGAGAGTATAAATCCGACTGCGAATAGTGGTATGGATACTAATAATCGGTTTTTTATTGATTTTTGATTGTAATTAAATATATCAGCTATCGTAAGCCGGGCACTTCTAAAAGCGGTATCACCAGTTGTAATAGGACAAGCGATTACTCCAATAATCGCAAAAATAGCACCAATTTTCCCTAACCATGTATTACAAATTTCATTTACGATCCAAGCTGGATTGTGTCCTGATGAAATTGCTGAATTCAGTTC